>JBCCCJ010000029.1:0-12484 GCA_039033615.1 Bacteroidota bacterium | reverse complement strand
CTTTGGCGGGCCAAGGGAGGCTTTTTTTGACGAAGAACTGGGACGAAAGAACAAGTGAAAAGGTCCAAGTTATTTTTTGAGTCTCACTAGCTTTCCATCGCTTCCAGGATGACGACTTTTTCGATTTTGTCGCCCTGACGAATTTCGTCAATGACTTCTACCCCTTCGGTAACTTTGCCAAAGCAGGTATGGTTGCGATCCAGGTGAGCGGTATTGTCGCGGCTGTGGCAAATGAAAAACTGGGAACCACCGGTATTGCGACCAGCATGTGCCATGGACAGGACGCCTCGATCGTGGTACTGATTGTCTCCGTCCAGTTCACACTTGATTTGGTAGCCGGGACCTCCTCGGCCATCCCCATTCGGGCAGCCCCCCTGGATGACAAAATTTGGAATCACCCGGTGGAAGGTCAATCCGTCATAGTAGCCGTCGCCAGCCAACTTCAAAAAGTTCTGTACCGTACCTGGAGCATCTTTGTCGTAAAAGTCGACTTTCATGGTGCCTTTGGCAGTATGGATTTCTGCGCTTGCCATATTGGTTGATTTGGTAATTGAAATTGAAGCACAAAGGTAGGGCAAATGTTGGGGGAAAGAAACCCCGCTGTGGCTAGACCTTCACGAAGATTTTTCGCTGGTACATGATCCAAATCGGCACAAAACAAATGGCGGTGTAGGTCAGGGCGTACAGAAAAGAAACCAATTCTGGAGCGAGACCTAAGCCCATCAAGCCATTCATGAAAGCGGTATTCAGGCTCCAGGCAGCATCCCCCTCTCCGAATTTGAGCACAAACAAACGAAACAGCATCCCATGCAGCACATAGGCAGTGATCGCATTGGCTCCGAATACTTGCCCAATGTAGATCAGGGGACTCCTTTTCCGCCCCAGTACATCCACAAACCAATAGGAAGCACCCAGGCAAAGCGTTGCCAATCCCCCGGTGTACATCACGAATGAACTGCTCCAGAGATTTTTGTTGAAGGGAAAAAACCAGGACCAGATGTGTCCTACCAGCAAGGCCAAAAAGCCCGCCATCATCACCCAGAGGACTTTCTGGGTAGTTTCTTGCTTGCTGATCAACAAATGTCCGGTCAGCATGCCCAGAATACCTGTCCCGATGGATGGCAAAGTGCTCAGCAAACCTTCGGGATCCCAGGTCTTTTGGTACAACCTTCCGGGGAGGAAGTAGCGATCTACCCAGGCTTGCAGGTTCGCACCAGGCTCAAAATTCGCTGCGATGAACTGATCACTGATGGCCCGGATCGGCCCAATGTCCAGCATGCCACCTTGGGCGAGAACCTGCCCGGTATCCAGGGCTTGTTGCACCGTAGCGTCAATCGGGACGGGCACCACCGCCATCAGGAACCAATAGCCCAACAACAACCAGGCCCCCCATTGAATTTGTTGCTTCCAATTGGTGTAGAGAAACAAAAAGGAGCAGGCCATGAAGACCAAAGCGATGCGCTGCAAGACCCCGACGACCCGGAGGTTCCCAAAATTGAACTTGGGAAACAGCGCCAAAAATAGCCCCAAGCCGAACAGAATGGCCGTTCGGCGGAAGATCTTGCCAATCAGCGGCTTGCGCGCAGGGTTCTTCTCCAAGCGCTTTCTGTAGGCAAAGGTGATGGATACTCCGACGATGAAGAGGAAAAAGGGAAAGACCAAATCGGTAGGGGTAATCCCATGCCAGGACGCATGCCGAAGCGGTGGATAGACATATCGCCAACTGCCGGGATCATTGACGATGATCATACCGGCGATGGTCAGGCCGCGAAACACATCGAGCGATAGCAAACGGCCTGGAGGAGTTAATGAGGTAGCCATAAGAGGAGTAAGGTAGAAGAGATGCGTGGTTTTTCAGGTCAAAAGGGAGGAGAAAGTTAACCGCAAAATGATGAATTCAACACGGAAAATGAAAAAGGGGAACAAACGTTGCTTCTCTCCAAAGAAGGGAAGGGTCGAATATTGACGGAAACTTCTCCAAATCTCACAGCATGGATAAGTTTGCTCATAGCAGTGGGAAAGGCTGATTTTTTCCTTTTTCTTTGCGGCATGAAATGTGCTCAACCAATCCCTATCGCCGATGTAGCGGCCCATTTGGGCTGCGCCTGGGTCGGCCCTGCCGACCATCTGGTAACGGGTCTGAACGAAATCCACCGCGTAGAAACGGGGGATGTCACCTTCGTGGACATCGAAAAATACTACGCCAAAGCCCTCAACAGTGCCGCGACCACCATCATCATCAATCAGGAGGTAGAGCCCCCCGAAGGAAAGGCCCTGATCATCAGCGATGATCCTTTTCGGGATTACAACCGGGCGGCGGAGTGGTTTCAGCCCATTACGCCACTGGATCAGGTAGGTGAGCCGATCCTGGGAAAGGAAGTTCGCCTTGGAAGGGGGGTGGTGATCGGAGAAGGAAGTGAAATTGGCGAAGGCACCGAAATTGGTCACAATGTGGTGATCGGTTCTTACGTGAAGATCGGAGCCAATTGCCGCATCCACGCCAACGTGAGCATCTACGACCACAGCCTGATTGGGGACGAGGTCTGCATCAATGCCGGCACGGTGATTGGCAGCGAGGCCTTCTATTTCAAGGCGCGACCCTACGGTCGCGACAAAATGCTATCTGTAGGTCGGGTGGTGATCGAAGATCATGTGGACATCGGGGCCAATTGCACCATCGACCGGGGCGTGAGTGCCGAGACTCGGATCGGAGCTTGGACCAAGCTCGACAATCTGGTGCAAATCGGCCACGATACGGTCATAGGCAAACGCTGCCTGATTGCCTCTCAAGTGGGTATTGCCGGAGTGGTGACCGTCGAAGACGAGGTCATCCTCTGGGGACAGGTCGGCGTCAACAAAGACCTGACCATCGGGAAAGGCGCTGAACTCTATGGTAAAACCGGGGTCATGTCATCCCTCGAAGGAGGCAAAACCTACCTTGGCATGGTAGCGGTGGAAGCTCGCCAAAAACTCCGCGAAATCGCTGCGATCCGGAAGTTGCCGGATATGCTGCGGGAGTGGAAGAAGAAATGAGAGGCGGGAATGCTGTGCGGCGGGAGGCGAGATGCGAGAGTTGCCGATGGCAATCTGTAGCGATGGAATCTGTCCGATATGAGAAGGCTTGTTGCCTACGGCAAGGATCATCTTAATATCGAACCGACGAATGATGAATGTCGAATGATGATCGGAATTGCGAACCCTTTCCGCACTTCCCCGTTTTCCCTTGCAATGGAAAACGACCCGCTTTTCGGTGAAAAGACACGATGTTGCCGATGGCGATCTGTAGTGCTGGACTCCGTCCGGCATTTCTGGGAAGTAGTCTAGGACTGGGAACACCTGAAATGAAAAATGGAAAACCGCAAACTTGTCCTGAGCGATAGTCGAAGGAACGAAAATGATAAAGGGTCCAGCCGCACCTTCCTTTCGCCTGCGGCGAGGGTGAGGGGGCGAAAGGGAGGGAGCGAAGCGAGCTGTCCGCAGGACGGAGCGACAGCGAACCCCGATAGCACCCGACGGCTGATGCGCCTTGCGGCGCATTCAGGCGGCACCCCCAAAACCAACGCTTCTCTGCAATTCTTTGCCCGCTGCTTTTTTACCACAAGTTTGGTGGATGGGGTGTATCTTTCTTCAAAACATCTAACTATCTACTCCTTATGCGATTGTGCTTGATTTCTCTGGTGGCGGCGTGCTTGTTGCTGGCTTGCCAGTCTGCGGCTCCTGATGCTGACAAGGCTTACGAAGCGGATTTGATCATCTATGGCGGTACTTCGGCGGCGATTACGGCGGCGGTACAAGCCAAACAAATGGGGCTGAGTGTCCTGGTAGTCTCGCCTGACCGACATCTGGGCGGGCTGAGTGCTGGCGGCTTGGGATACACGGATACAGGCAATAAAGCGGTGATCGGTGGCTTGGCACGGGAATTTTACCATCGGCTGTATCAGCATTATGCGACGGATTCGGCCTGGACTTGGCAAAAGCGGGAGGAATATGGCAACAAAGGGCAGGGAACTCCGGCCATTGATGGCGAAAATCGGACGATGTGGATTTTTGAGCCTTCGGCAGCGGAGCAAACCTTTGAGGGCTTTGTGGACGAGTATGAGGTGGAGATCTTTCGCGATGAATGGCTGAAACGATCGGCTGGCTTGGTGGTGGAAAACGGCCAAATTCAAGCCTTTGAGACGCTGAGTGGGAAGGTGTTTCGGGGCCAGGTGTTCATGGATGCGACCTATGAGGGGGATTTGATGGCGGCAGCAGGGGTGAGTTATCATGTCGGTCGGGAAGCCAATGCGGTCTATGAGGAAGAGTGGAACGGGGTGCAAAAGGGGGTGTTTCACCACGGGCATTATTTCAGGAGCGACATCAGCCCTTACGTGGTACCAGGTGATCCGGCGAGTGGATTGGTATATGGGGTTTCGGATCAGCCGCCGGGGGAAAACGGGGCAGGTGATGATCGTCTGCAAGCCTACTGCTTTCGCATGTGTTTGAGCAATCATCCCGACAATCGGGTGCCTTTTCCGCGACCTGATGGCTATGATTCCACGCAGTACGAATTGCTACTGCGGGTCCTGGCGACGGGCCGACGGGACTATTTTCAGAAGTTTGACGCCATCCCCAACCGAAAGACGGACACCAATAACCACGGTCCCTTCAGTACGGATTTTATCGGGATGAATTACGACTATCCCGAGGCGAGCTATGAGCGGCGGCAGGAGATCATCGCTGAGCACACGCGCTATCAGAAGGGCTTGATGTATTTTCTCTCCAATGATCCTCGGGTACCGGAGGACATCCAAACGGAGATGCTGCGCTGGGGGCTGGCAAAGGATGAATTTGTGGACAATGGGCATTGGCCGCACCAGCTCTACATCCGGGAAGCCCGCCGCATGATCGGGCAAGAGGTAATGACGGAACACGAAACGCTGAGCAAGCGTCCGGTGGCGAATCCGATTGGGATGGGTTCTTATACCCTGGATTCGCACAATACGCAGCGCTATATCACCGAGGAGGGCTATGTACAGAATGAGGGCGATATCGGTGTCAAGGCGAAGGTCCCCTACCCTATCTCGCTTGGCTCCATTCTGCCCAAGCAGAAGGAATGCAACAATCTCCTCGTTCCGGTCTGTGTCTCCAGTTCTCACATCGCCTTTGGGTCGATTCGGATGGAGCCGGTCTTCATGATTTTGGGGCAGTCGGCGGCGACGGTGGCTGCGCTGGCGATTGAGAAGGGGAAATCGGTTCAGGAAGTGGCCTATGCGGATGTGGAGCAGCGGATGTTGGCGGATGGGCAGGTGTTGCGGTATGAGAAGGAGCAGTAGTTTCTCCCTGCGAAGCAATTGGCACACACTACAAAGGCTTCATCGAATTGCTCATCCGATGAAGCCTTTGAACTTACGATCTCACTCCGTCATTTCAGGATGTACCCATCCATTCTGATGATGCTGTACCCTTTCACGGCATACATCTGACCCGTTTGCTTCCCAGGTATGGTTTCAAAAACGCCTCTCACTATCGAGATATCTACCACCGCTCCGTCAGGAAGAGATTGCATATCCTCAGCGCTCACCACGTAGGTACCTACGTCAGGGATGGATTTCCCCACCTTGAATCCTCTCGTATATCCTGCTTCTCTGGCTGCTTGATTGTGATCTTTGTCAGGTTTGTATGTGGCCAGTATCAAGATAGACGAGTTTTGCTCATCTGCATCCTAGGTGAGTACGGTCCCTTCAGAAATCACCGCAGCATGCACGCGCGCATCTGCCGGGAGTTCTCCCTCCGCTGATTGAATGGCAACATTGGTGAGGAGGGCCGGTGAATACAGGACGGTATCGATTTCCCTCGCTCCATCCGAGTCGGTAATTTGAAGGGGAATATTTTTGCCCCAAAACTCTGACAGATAGGTTTCGCGCTCTCCATTGTGCGATCCTTTAAAAATGGCATCTTGTTCTCGCAAATTGAGCTGATGCCCAGCAAGCGCCATCATGCCCCCTCCTTGCGGTTGACCGGTTTCCAAGTTATAAATCGCCCCTTTAACCTTTGGGTTGATCGGGACTGCCAGACCAAGTGGAGCAAATGCATAAAACTTGAGCTTGCCTCTGAAGCCAGTCTCATTGATCGCAAGATATTTGGCATACAGCTCATCAGGCGCAAGGCTTGGCATATCTGCTTGCGGAGTTTCCGACATCCAAGCCCCTTCTATCTGGGAGGGGATTTGGCAGGCACAGAGTACGCTGATCAATAGGAGGGAAAATATATTTGCTAATTTTTTGAACTTCACTGGGTAAAGGATCAGAAGTAAACAAGAATTGTGGAGACTCCAGAACTAAGCGATTTTGATTACAGATGTAAGGTACAGATGGATTTTCTCAAAGTAAAGGCTATCAACTCTACCCAATGGCCGATGGGCAGGTATTGCGGTATGAGCAAGAATCGCCCTACCCCTCTCTTTTAGCTGGGCGTACATGCTAACATGAAAATCATCGGCATCACCTTACTAGTCTTCCTCGGAAGCCTGTACCTGATGGCCAAAATGTCCGCCGGAAACGGCATCCAACTCCACTAGATGGACCAGCCGGGTACACCCAAGATAGAGTGGGTCATGCAGTTGGAGGAGGAAAGCGAGGAGGAAAACTTGCTCAACTATTGCGAATATTTTGGGGAAGAAGGAACCGATGGTCTGAATTCTGTGGGATCTCCTTCTACCACCTGAATCAATCGCCTATAGGAAGCCTCAACTCCGGAATCCACACCCGAAAGGTTGAGCCTTCTCCGAGGGCAGAGGTCAGCTCTATTCGGCCCCCATAATTGTCCAGGATATTCTGACAAATCGCCAGCCCTAACCCAGAGGATTGGGTAGCGGTTTTGTTCTCCAGACTTTTGAAGGGTTGGAAAATGACCTTTTGGTATTCCGGATCGATGCCAATGCCATTGTCGGTTACGGTGATCAACGTGCCTTTTTGATGCGGTTTCGCCGCTACCTCTACCTCGGGTGGGGAAGCTTGATTGTAGGTAAACCCATTTTGAACTAAGTTCTTGAGAATCAGAAACAACAAATTCTTCTCAAACACCAATTTTCCAGTGCCTTGTTCTAGCCTGAAACTCAGTCGCCCATTGTTGCTTTCGATCACAGACAACAGATGTTCACGGACCTCTTCCAAGGTCTTGGGTAGGTGTACCTCCTCCAGCTTTTGTTGGCCGAAAGACACCCGGGTGTAGGTGTGCAAGGACTTGATCATTCCTTGCAGGGTAGTCGCCCCTTTGAGGATGAAGTCGAGATACCCTTTCAGTTCTTCTCCCGTTTCTCCCCGATCTAACTTCATCTGGAGTAAGCCCGCAAAGGTGCTGATGTTTCTCAGGGGTTCCTTCAAGTCGTGGGAAGCGATATAGGAAAAATGCTGAAGGTTTTGATTGCGGTGAGACAATGCTTCGTTGAGAGATTTCAACTTTTGGGTGGTGCGGGTTTTCCAGGCAAGGGCCAATCCCAGTCCCAGCAGAATCAGTCCACCGATGATGCCTACCCCCCAGCCTCGCTGACGAAACAAGGTCAGGTCGGTCGCCCGTTGTTCTTTCTCTCGTTCCAGCTTGTACTGATTTTCCAGCAGGGTAGATACGATGGTAAAACTTTCTTGCTGCCGATCCTTGTGGGATTCTTTTACCCAATGGGTCGCCATGGTTTGATAGGCCGAATCTAGTTGTCCGGTTCTGGCATAGGCTTCTGCCAAGGAAGGAAGGAAACGCTTTCGGTAGTACCTCCCACTGAACGGGAGACCTTGTTCCCCCCATTCAATGGCATCCGCATACTTCTGCTGCCGAAAGGCGACTTCACTGAGTCCCAGCGCACTGTTTGCCCGGCTTGGTTCTTCGGGGTTGGGCCTACTGAGTTCTATCCCGCGTTGAAAATGAAAGCGGGCAGAATCCAATTGATCTGTTTGGAGCAATACCCACCCGACCAGATGGTGGACATCAGCCAGATTTCTGCTCAATTGATGACGCTCAGCGATCTCCAAGGAATGTCCCAAGTGGCTCAACGCCAATTCGGTTTCTCCTTTGCGTTCATACACCTCCCCCAACAATGATTCACTGGAGTAGGCGAGGGTTGGTTCCTGTAGGCTATCAGCGATTTGCAGCATCTGTTGAAACATGCTCACGGCTTCCTCATAAGCTCCCAGTTCCAGGTAGATGATGCCCAAGTTGTGATCTACCGTGATTTGCCCAAATACGCCTAATTTGATTCGCTTCTTGGCCGTCTGCAAGTCTTCCAAAGCCGGAAGAAACTGTTCATTGTGCATGTAGAAGGAAGAAGAGGAGAGGTAGTAATTCAAGAGATCAAGGTCAGAGTCCGGTTCTATCAAGGCGTTGGCCTGATCCAGTTCGTCTCTTCGATCTAGTTCAATGTTGTTCCAAAAGCGATTTTGGTATTTCCGCAGGTAAATCTCAAAAGAATCCCTTCGACTGTTAGCAATTCTGAGGCCCACGCCCAATAGAGAATCATTTTGGGTAGGATCTCTTTCCAAGTAGCGAAAAGAAAGCATGATGATGGATTCGACCCACAGACTCTCCTTGCCAGATGGGGGGGCGAGGGTGAGTAAGTCGAATACCTTTTCCCCGAAAAATTGGGCAGAATCTTGTACTCTGGCTCTGGTCCAAGTCTCTGCAAGCACCATATTCTCCTCCAGCGTAGCAAGGTTCTCTTCGGATGCCAATAGCAAAGGAGGGCCCTCTTGAGCTACCAATAGGCTCGCGCTAAGTAAAAAGGAAAGAAAGAAGCTAGATATTTTTTCCATGAAAAGTGCCAGGTCTCAAGGGGAAATCTAGCATTTTTTCTCAGAGGGGACAATTCATGACTCCTGAGCGAGGAAATATTTCGTTCGACTGGTTATTCCACCTGTACACGCGGCGTAGGAGCATGAACCAGAGATTCCTTCCGACACTCCAATACCATCCATTTGATCTTACCTCGGTAAAAACTATGGTTGACCTGATAGCCCGCTTTCCGGTGGGCCCGTATCGCGCGCAGATTATGAGCGATGACCTCTATGTTGCAAACTTGGATGGCGAGATTTTCAAATAAATAGCTGGTCAGCAATTGTATCGCTTCAGTCCCAAAGCCTTTGCCCATGTCTATTTGCTTGGCGATCAAGATATCCAGATTGACAGAACGCTCCTGCGGATCAACTTCGTTATAATTGATTTCCCCGATCAACTTCCCTTCTCGCTCAATCCCAAAGCACCGCCCTAGATGCAATTGGTGATCGAAAAAGTAGTGATCTGGCCAATCCAGTTTGAAAACGACGTAGGTAGGAATCTCCTCTCCGTACCAATCTCCATACCAGTGAGGGGTGGCGTCAGACTTGGTGGCCCAGCGGAAAAAGGTAAGCCGCTCTTCGATCCGAAGAGGTCTCAACGCTACCATTTGTCCAACCAAGCGCATACATGAAGCTTAGGGTATGAAGAATTAAGGATATATAGGATAGCTAATACATTGACTATCAATGTAATATTAACGAATCTACCTGCCAAAACAAAGGGGTATTCTCTAATTCATTCCGACCAATTCGTCTAAGCTCACGGGAAGCAGTCGGGACACTCCGGTATTCTCCATGGTCACTCCATAGATGATGTTGACCGAAGCCATGGTCCGCTTGTTGTGGGTTACGATGATGAATTGAGAGGTCGCGCTGAATTCCTGAATGATGTTGTTGAATTTGTCAATGTTGGCATCATCCAGGGGCGCATCTACCTCATCAAATACACAGAAAGGAGCGGGCTTGATGCGATAAATGGCAAACAATAGGGCCACAGCCGTAAGGGTTTTCTCTCCCCCAGACAACTGCTTGATGGTCAAGGGACGCTTGCCTTTGGGTCGGGCGATGATGTTGACGTCGGAATCCAACGGATTCTCAGGGTCCATGAGGATGAGGTCGCATTTGTCATCATCAGAGAACAAACTCCGGAAAACTTCCATGAAGTATTCCCGCACTTGCACGAAGGTTTCGAGGAATTTTTCTTTCGCGGTCTGATCGATTTCCTCGATGGTACTCAAGAGCGAAGCCTTGGCCTCCAATAAGTCATTCTTCTGCCCATTGATGAAGTCAAAGCGCTCCTTCATTTCGGTGAAAGCCTCCACAGCCATCGGATTGATTTCGCCATAGTTCTGGACCCGGTGACGGACCTTCATCATGCTGGCTTCGATGTCCTCCAGCGCATAGGTATCGACCGGCTTGTCAAATAGCACCACCTCACTCAATTCGCTGACTTCAATCTGAAATTCCACGGACATTCGCTCGCGCAATCCATTCAGTTCGATGCGAATTTCGGTGGCTTGTTCCTTGATTTCAGTGCGCTTATCGGCCAGTTGCTCTCGCTTTTTTCGTTCGTCGCTGAGAGATTCTTCCAATTGGTAGATGACATTTCGGGCTTGGGCCACCCGTTCTTCCAGAATTCCTACCTGGCGCTCCTGTTCCTTTTTCTGGTTGTAAAAACGCACCATGGTTTCATCATCCTGCAAATTGCTGCTGATGAGTTCATCGGTGTCGTTCCGTACCTGATCCAATTCCCCCTTGAGCTTGGCGTTGTTGGTGCCATAGCGCTCGATCTCCGCCTCCCGCTGCTCCAATTCTCGCTCCAGATTGGTCTTTTGATTGGTGAGGTGAATGTGGTGAATGTTGGCCTCATTGAAGTTGTGAACGGCTGTATTCATCTCCTCAGTCAGGCCCTGTAGGGTGTCGCGCTGCCCTTCCAGCCGGGTGGTCAGTTGCTGCAATTCTTCATACAGCAACTTGATTTGGGGGTCCGCGCCTTCGACTTGGGTACGGAGGGTGGACAATTCTTCGGTCAGGGATTCCGTCCGCTGCCCTACCCTTTCCAGGAATTCCCGATGTTCCTTCTCGCGGGATTGCAAAACCGACAAATCTCGCTGCTTCACGGTCAATTCTTTCCGCAGGCTTTCCAGGTCTTGGTTGAGATTGGTTTTTTTGAGTTGCTCTAGTTTGCGGGAAGCCTTGTCCAATTCTACTTTTTCAGCGGTAAGGGTCTTCTGGAGTTTGGCAATCTCCCTCTCCAGTTTTTTCCAGGTTTTTGGCACGGCCCAGCCGTTTTCCTTCAAATAATCCCAAAGATCCTCCCCCCAACACAAATCGACGGCGAGAAAATCCCCCTTCTGTGGTCATGAACACCATGCCTTCCGGGACATCTTCTGGAAAATCTCCTTCATGTTTGACGAGATACAGTTTATCCAGGAGAAAGGCGGCCAGTTTCTTGTACTCCGGTGCACAATCGATCACGTCCAGGGCAGATTCCGCCTGCGTAAACAGCAAGGGATTGGTGGGCTGATATTGATCCAGCTCGTCCAGGATGAAAAAATTGGCGCGTCCTTTGGCAGCATCCGCCAATAGGTGTACCGAAAGAATCGCATCTTCTCTGGAGGAGACGATGTAGTAGCTCAAATAGGGCTCCAGGTAGGTTTCCAGCGCAACTTTATAGGTATCTGGCACCGCAAACACATCTGATAACAGGGGCGCATCCTTGATCCACTTGGCGTTTTTCTTGAGGAATTTGACACTCGCTGGAAAGCCTTCCAAGTTTTCAACCAGGCTTTTGGTCAGGTTGTATTCATTTTGCCGGGCATCTAGTTTGCGGTTGGTTTTGTACACCGCATCCTTTAGCTCGCTGACCAGTTTCTCGGTGGCACGGGTTTCTTCTTCATGCGCCAATTTTCGGGATTCGGCTTCTTGAAACTGCTTTTCTAGCGCCCCGGTTTCTTCTTCCAACTGAATGGATTTCTCAGAGAAGGCATCTAAATCTCCCGCCCTGCGACTGCGATCTTCTTCCGCCCGCGACAATTCTGCTTCCAGGCTTTGGATTTGCACCCGACGAATCTCCTTTTCCCGAGTCAGGTTCTGTAATTCTTGCTCACATTCCCGCTGCTGGGTGGTGAGGGCGTTGACTTGAAGTTGCTGTTCTTCGTGTTGCTTGCGCAGGCCATCGCTTTCTTCCCGCAGGCCAGAGGTCTTGCGATCTTGCTGTTCCCACTCTTGCTTCATTCGCAACTCCTGCTCGCGCAACTGCAAAACGGTGCTGCGATTTCGCTCCATTTGGCCCCGTTCATTTTCTATTTGATGTTGAACGGCCGCTTCTCGCTGGCGCAAATATTTCAGACGCTCATTTTTGATGGACTTTTCGGTCTCTACCTGTTGGATTTCCCGCACCTGACGGTTCAATTCTCCCTGCGCTTCTGACAGATTCTTTTCGTGATCCAGTAAGCCTTTTTTGCTCTCTTGTATCCCCGCTTCCCGCTGGGCCATGGCCGCCTGAATGGAGCCCTGTTGATCCTCCAACTGGGTTTCCAACACTTGAATCTGCCGCTGCTTCTCCCGGATGCTCCGCATATTTAGGAAGGCATACTGAGAGCTGATCAGGCGGTATTTTTCTTTCATTTCAAAATACCGCTGGGTTCTTCGCGCTTGCTTTTCGAGGGATTTGAGGTTCT
>JBCCCJ010000028.1:0-12510 GCA_039033615.1 Bacteroidota bacterium | reverse complement strand
GTTATTTTTTCAGTCTCACTTAGTTCGCGTCAATCAAGTCGCCGGAACCAGTAACCTGAGTATTGATGCTGGCGGGGGTTCCTTTGTAGTAGACCGTGCCAGCTCCGCTGATTTTCACGTCGAGGGTGCCACCTTCGGAGAAGATTTCCGCATCCCCAGATCCACTGACCTGAATGTCATTGTCAATGGTTTTGAGGTCGAAGGCATAGAGATCTCCGGAGCCAGAAATTCTTGCATCGTGGGAGGTAGCGATTCCTATCAGGCTCAGTTCTCCAGAACCAGAGATGCGGCTGCTGATGTTGGTGGCGGCTACTTCCAGGCTCATCAAGCCGGAGCCAGAAATATCAAGTGTCAAATCGGTTGCAGCCTCGATTTCGTTCTGGCCAAAAATGTCGCCAGAACCAGAAACGGACAGTTCCTTGACAGGCTGAGCGATGGTTACATAGTATTCGAGGTCAAAGTTTCCACTGAAACAGCCATCGACGTCGAGCAACAAGATGCCACTGTTTACCGAAACGTCTAGGCGATCCAATACTTCTTGGGGAGCTTTGACAACCACACTTTCGGTATCTCCATAGGTCAAAAATACTTCTCCAGAACCTTTGAGGTGAATGGCGGAAAAATCATTGACACTGAGTGTCTGCTCCTCGTTGGTGTTGGAAGGATTGACACAAGGGTTGAGTTGTTCGCAGCCGGAGGTGACGATGGAGAAAGCAGCGGCTAATAAGAATGCGAGAAAAATTTGGGAAGTCTTCATAACAGATGTTGGTTTTGGTGCTACCTTTTGTAATTGTTTCTGAGACAAATATGGGAACGGATTCTGGCTTGCTCAAGGGGAGGGGAATGAATGCTGATTTTTGCCCCTTGAACCTAAGAATCTTCAACTTGAAAAAAGCTCCGCACCGATGACTTGTACGATTCGAACTGCCACAGAAACCGACATGGCTGGCATATTGGCCATCGTCAATTATGCGATCAAGCATTATACGGCGATTTATCTCTATGAACCACAAAGTATGGAGGACCAGGTAGCTTGGTTTCGGAACAAACAAGCCGAAGGCTGGCCTGTGTTGGTGGCAGAAGAGGCAGGTAAGATCCTTGGCTTTGGCACCTTTGGCAGGTTTCGTGCTCGCCCTGCCTACCAATATAGCGCGGAGCATTCGGTATACGTAGCTCACGACGCTCAAGGAAAAGGCATCGGCAAGGCTCTTTTATCTGAGTTGATCCAGTTGGCCAAAGAAAGGGGATTACGCACCCTCATCGCTGGCGTCGATAGCGAAAACGAAGGCAGTTATCAATTTCACCTCAAAATGGGATTCAAGGAAGTGGCCCATTTCAAAGAAGTAGGCTACAAATTTGACCGCTGGCTGGGAATTCGATTTCTCCAGCTTTGGTTGGAGGGGCCCCTGAGCGATTCAGCGGGATGAAGTCATCGCTTTTTCTCTGAAGTACAAAAACAACGGAAAGCCCCCGGCGAAGCCCAGCAACAGAGTCAAGCCATGCCCTTAGTCAATGGTTTTTTCCACTTCCGTGTTGACAAAGAGGATGTTGCACAATTCAGCAGGATACCCAAAGTTTTTCTCCAAGTCTTTACCTAAGTGATGTTGCTGAAAGCCCGTTAAAATCAAATCAGCGTCTCGGGAATGCTCCATCAAGGCTTCTTGCAGGCCAGCGCCTGGTTTTTGGCTGATGACCTCCACGTTATTGGGAGAAATGGCCAGACGACCTTCTCCGATCAGTTTGAGCAATTGATCTTTTTGGGTTTTGGCTTTGGCTGCTGGATAAAGGGCAAAAATCTTGATTTCGCCGCCCTTCCATTCTGGGTGCCCCAAGATGATGTAAGCCAGCAAAATCATCAGGTTGCCATTCACATAATCCTCCTCGCTCATCCACACGTGAATCTCGTGCTTATAACCAAAGCCTTTGGGGGCGCTTCCTAGCAAACAGAGATCAAAACCCGCAGCCTGAATCAACCCATAATTCTCGACGATGTCCCGCAGTTGCTCCTCATTGTTGCGGTCAAATTCGAAGAGGATCATGTTGTTGTCCTGCCCGGAAATGCCCGGCAATTGCAGCACCTGCGCCACCGCACTGGTATAGGATGGGCTGATGAGCGTATCCACATAGACGTTGCTGCGGCTGACTTTGGTCCGCTGGAGGAGGCGGCGTAACATCTCCCGGGAGCGGTGAATGGTATCGGTGCCGTAAAATTCTTTGATCAGGTGGATGTAGGTACCAAAGCCGTAGCGTTGGGAGATGAAGCGCACCATGTCAAAGGAAGCAACTCGCTCAAAACTGGTTTGAGAAATGCACACGACGGAAGGCGCCCAATATTCCTCGGTTTGTTCGTTCACCACCGATTTCTGGAGCAAAACCCGCAAACTCCGACTCGTCTGGAAAATCACTCCCTGGAAAATCCGGCTCATGCCTCCGATTTGGTCATTGAACCGGCTGACCCAAAAATAAATTCCGACCATCAACACCAAGGAACCGATGGCATATTGCAGGTTCATCTGGAACATCAGCCAAATACACAGGATCGCACCTGCGAGAGAAATGTACCAGCGAGAATTGAAAGAAGGTCGATAGGCAGGATGAGCGGACAAATGCTCCAAAAAGGAGATGAGGCAGATCGCTCCGTAGGTCACCATGAAAAACATGGAGATGATCTCCGCCACAAAATCTACCCCACCGATGAACACAAATACAAAGGCAATGGCCACCGTTACCGTAGTTCCATTGATCGGTTCGTCGTCTTTTTTGCGAATTTTTGCCAGCCAGGTATTGGCCTTCTGAAAAGGCATCACATTGTCTCCCCCCAAGGCCTGCAGGGTTCTCGGAGCCACCAATATCGACCCGAGGGCAGAGGAAATGGTCGCCGCTGCCAAGCCAATCGGGATGATGGGACTCCACAAGGCGATATCTCCCATCACGAGTCGATCTTTGTTGGCTAGTACCTCTGGCGGAAGACTGAAGGCCATTTTGAAGGCGATCAAGATGTAGATCACCATGCCGACCACCGTTGCCACCATGGTCCCCAGTGGAATGGATTTGCCAGG
The DNA here is from genome assembly GCA_039033615.1 of Bacteroidota bacterium. Lineage (GTDB taxonomy): Bacteria > Bacteroidota > Bacteroidia > J057 > J057 > JBCCCJ01. The sequence goes on along the minus strand of JBCCCJ010000028.1, from coordinate 9,451 downwards.
GTCTTTCAAATCTCCCGACAAGCCCAGCCCCGCAATGATCCCCGTAAAGGCCGGGAAGATGATGGTAAAGACGTAGAAGAAATCCTCTTTCGGAATATTGCTGAGGCCGAGATTTTCCAGTTGTTCCGGGCTATAGTTGGCTGGATCAAAGGAATTGGTGAACGCTTCTGCCAGGCTGGGTTGGTAACCAGATTCGGAGGTTCCCATGAAGAAAAATACCAAGGACACCCCCAACACGGCAGACACCACGTACAGCAGATTCATGCCGGAATTGGCGCCTCGAATGAGTACCAGCGCCGCGAGCAAGCCCATGGTCGGCACACTCACCAGCCGATACCCAAAATGCGGAATCGCCAACCCAAAGCTGGCTTCGATCCATTCGAAGATGGGTCCGGTACTTTGGGCGAAAGCGATGACGTAAAAAGCGACACTGATGGCCTGGGAAAAATACAGGGCGATCCCAATGGCCCCACCGATGTTTAACCCAAAAGAGCGGGAAATGATGTAGTAAGCTCCTCCCCCCTCCACGCGCTGGTTGGTGGCGATTTCGGCGATTGCCAGCGAAGTAGCGATGGTCACCAGGTGCCCGATCAACACAATCGCCAGGGTTCCAATCAGGCCTACCTGCCCCACCGACCAGCCAAAACGCAAAAACAAAATGGCCCCCAAAATGGTACAGATGGAGGTCAGGAATACAGGCAAGGTGCCAAATTTGCTGGAAGTAGGAGTGGTTTCGCTCACAAATGCAGGAGAAGAGGTTGATGACTAATGAGTAAAAATGGCGAGGAAAAGCGAGAATCACCAATTTTTTCTCCTTCTTCGATTGATCTCTCTTGCGTCAAGGCCCAGCTTTCCCCTCAGCAAAAATGGTCTCATTTCCCTACCTTGCACTTTTACATGCTCATCTTTTAGCTTGAACACATGAATCGCTTTTCTCTGCTTCTGTTCCTGATGTTGCCCCTTTCCCTCTGGGCCCAATCAGGCAAAGCCCTCCAACATTCCGATTACAACCATTGGAACGCCATTTCCTCTGCCCAGCTGAGCCTCGATGGTACCTGGGCCAGTTTTGCCATCAATCCTGCAAAAGGAGATGGCACGCTTCATTTGAAACGTCCCGACAATACGGATGCTCAGCAATTCGAGCGGGGGGACAAAGCTGCCTTTGCACCGGACGCCTCCTTCCTGGCCTTCCAAATCAAGGCACATTATGACAGCCTGAGACAGGCCAAACTCAAGAAAGTCAAGAAGGACAAGCAACCCAAAGACAGCCTGGGAGTATGGGTGATCGAAACCAGCACCATGCATAAGATCGGTCGGGTCAACTCTTTTCAGGTGCCCAAAAAAGAAGGCAGCTGGATCGCCTATCAACTGGAAAAGCCCTTGAAACCTGCGAAAGCAGAGAAAGACACAACCGAACAAAAAGAAGCCAAAAAGAAACCCAAGGACACCAACAAATCAAAACTGGGTCCCTTGGTGCTCTGGCATCCGGTCAGTGATTCTTCGCTGGAAATTGGAAAAGTGGAGAAGTATCAGGTCGATCCGTATGGACAGTGGATTGGCTGGACGGTAGCCTTTGGAGATTCCATCGACTCTACCCGGATTCAGCTATTCGAAACCGCGACCTCCAACATTCGCACCATCTACGAAGGGCCTGGTTTCAGCAAGTCCATGCAGGTAGATGGGCGAAGAGATCAAGCAGCGGTGCTCTATTCCTCTGATACTGCCAAGGTCAAAACCTATGTTCTTTGGCACTGGAAAAAGGGGCAGGAAGGCCCAACGGAAATCGTCGCTGGATCTACCGATGGCATGCCAACAGGTTGGACCGTTTCTGAACATGGCAAACTGCAATACTCTGAAGATGGCACTTCCCTCTTTTTCGGCACCAACCTGGCCCCGGAGCCAGAACCAGAAGATACCCTCACCGACGAGGAAAAATACAGCGTGGACGTGTGGAACTGGCAAGACAGCCGCCTACAGCCCCAGCAATTGAAGCAGAAAAAGCGCGACGAGACTTTCTCTTACCGGGCGGTTTGGTTATTGGAAGAGGAGAAAATGGTGCAGCTAGCCACAGAAACGATTCCCAACGTAAGCCCGCTGGAAAAAGGAGACAGCGATTGGCTCTCCGCATTTTCCCAACTGCCCTATGAAAAGCTCTATTCCTGGGAATGGCCTTCTTTCCGCGACCTCTATCGCATCAACAAACGAACGGGAAAGGCCGAAATGGTATTGGAAGGTGCGCAATACAGCAACCGCCTCTCACCTACGGGCAAGTATGCCTTTTGGTACAACAAAGACGATCAGGCCTGGTATAGCAAAGACATTGCTTCAGGCGAGACGCACAACCTGACCGGCAAACTCAAAGTCAGTTTTGCTCGGGAAGACCACGATACGCCCATGGAAGCCTATCCTTATCGGGTCGCTGGCTGGGCGGAAGGAGATGAATTTGTGCTGATTCAGGACAAATACGACCTCTGGAAAATTGATCCGAGTGGATCTGCCAAAGCCATCAACCTCAGCAAGGGCTTTGGTCGCAAAAACGAAATTCTCTTGTCCTACCAAAAACTGGATCGGGAAAGTCTGTTCCTGGAACCAGGCAGCATCTTGCTGAAGGGCCTGGACGACGAGACCAAACGAGAAAGCTACTATCGCCTACAGTTGGACAAAAAGAACGAGCCGGAACTGCTGATGGCTTCCGACCATCACTTTTCTGGCCTCTTCAAGGCCGAACATGCCGATCAGTTGCTGTGGCGCAAACAATCCTTTACCGAGTATGCCAACTTCTGGAGCAGCGACCTGGATTTCTCCAACCCCCTCCAAATCAGCGATGGAAATCCCCAGCAGACCGATTTTCAATGGGGAAGTGTGAGTCTGGTGCACTGGACTTCTTACAGTGGCAAGGAACTCGCCGGGCGGCTGTATGTGCCAGACAACCTGGACCAGTCCAAAAAGTACCCCATGTTGATCTATTTCTATGAAAAATCTTCCGATCAACTCCATTCCTACTACACACCGAGTCCTTCCCGATCGACCATTCGGGCTTCCTACTGCGTGAGCAATGACTATGTCGTCTTCATGCCAGACATCGTGTACGAAACCGGCCAACCAGGCGAAGATGCGATGGATGCAGTCATGAGCGGAACCGATCACGTGCTGGCCAATTATTCTTTCATTGACTCTACTCGCATGGGCTTGCAAGGCCAAAGTTGGGGCGGCTATCAGGTGGCCTATATGGTTACCAAAACGGATCGCTATGCTGCGGCGATGGCGGGTGCTCCGGTCAGCAATATGACCAGTGCCTACGGCGGAATTCGTTGGGGAAGTGGGTACAGTCGGATGTTCCAATATGAAGAAACCCAGAGTCGCATCGGAACGACCTTGTGGGAAGATCGGGAGCGCTACATCAACAACTCTCCGGTCTTTTTTGCGCCTCAGGTTGAGACGCCCCTGCTGATGATGCACAACGATACCGATGGAGCCGTTCCCTGGTATCAGGGGATCGAGATGTTTGTGGCGATGCGCCGCCTGAGCAAACCTGCCTGGTTGTTGGTCTACAACAAAGAGCAGCACAACCTCACCAAATGGCCCAATCGGATGGATCTCAGCATTCGGATGCACCAATTTTTTGATCACTACCTCAAGGATGATCCCATGCCTGTCTGGATGAAAGATGGCCTTCCTGCGGTGGACAAAGGCAAAAAGACGGGCTACGAGTTGGTAGAGCCAGAAGAAGTAGGTGACGGGAAGTAGGAGGCGAGACCGCTTAGGCTGCGGGAGACGAGAAGCGGGATTGCCGATGGCAAGCCTCTCTCATGAAAAGAACAAGAGGCTGTCTTTGTAGGCAGCCTCTTCTTAATTTATCTGAGGCTGTCACGGTTTTTTTGCCAGTTGTGTCTTACCTTCAGCTTTGTATGCCATCTTTTCCATCCCCAGACTTCTGTTGCCTGATCTTGAATCTTGAACCCCGGATTTGTGGACCGAAAGCAATTCGGTCCTGAACCTTGATCCCTGCCCCTTTGAACCCTGATTCCCATGCAGATACATGCCAAACCTGCTGACTTGGTTCAGCGACTCACACAATTTGAGAACTTCCAAGACTTACCGATTTCCGCCATCGACTGGTTGGTGGAGCGAGGAGAGTACTACACGTTGGAACCCGGCGAATTTGTGCTTTGTCCAGAAATAAAACCGGAGTACACCCAGTTCATTTTAAAAGGAAATTACCTGGTGTATTTCAATCGAAACGGCCAACGCCGGGAGGCTGGTACGTTTGGACAAGGCTATATCACGGGCATCCTGCCTTTCTCTCGCATGAAGGAAACGGTAGCTTATGGAAAAGTGCTGGATCGTTGTGAGATTTTTCGCCTTCACAAAGATCATTTCGTGGAGATGGTCAACGTCAGCTACGAACTCACCCAGGCGTTGGTAGCGGTCATGTCCACTCGGATTCGAGACTTCAGCCAGCTGGCGTATCAGGATGAGAAACTCCTGGCCTTGGGCAAATTGTCTGCGGGTCTTGCCCATGAATTGAACAATCCCGCCTCGGCCATGGTGCGCAGTTCTGAGGAGCTATACAAAGCCATTCATACGACCCCGGAGAAGTTCAAGGCGATCATTACCATGGACATTACCCCAGAGGAGACGGATCAGGTCAACACCATTCTCTTCTCCAAAATCAAACACCTGAACCAGGAGGCCTTGAGCATCATGGAGCGGGAAGAGCGCATGGATGATTTGCTGGATTGGATGGACGATCATGAAGTGGATCATGCAGATGAGATCGCGGAGACCTTCCTTGATTTTGGGCTGAGGGTGGAAGAATTGGACCAGGTCGCTGAGATCGTTTCTGAACAAGCCCTGCCAACGATTTTGTGGTGGATCGAAAGTACCCTCAACCTGGAGAAACTGGTAACAGAAATCAGAGAATCGGCGGATCGAATCTCGGGCCTCATCAAAGCCATCAAAGGCTATTCCTACATGGACAAAGCCAATTCCATGGAAGCCTACGATGTGCAGGAAGGGCTGCAATTGACCATGATGATCCTCAAACATAAGTTCAAAGACAAGCAGATTCAGGTTGCCAAGGAGTTTACTACAGATTTGCCTCAAGTCAATGCCTACGGCGGGCAGTTGAATCAGGTCTGGACCAACCTCATCGCCAACGCCATAGATGCCATGGACAAGGGGGGCACCCTGACAGTACGTACCAAGCTGGCCAGAGAGAAAGTCTGGGTCCAGATCAATGACAACGGTTCCGGCATCCCCAAAGACATCATTTCCCGCATCTGGGAGCCCTTCTTCACCACCAAAGGCATGAACGAAGGGACCGGAATGGGGCTCGACATTGTCCAAAAACTGATCAAGGTGCATGGCGGTAACATCACCGTCACTTCCCAACCCGGCAATACCACTTTTGAAGTGTCTATTCCGGTGATGGGGAAAATTGGTTGATTGGTTGATTTGCAACCTGTTTTGACTAGTTTCCTAATTCCCCAATTCACTAGTTCCCTAGTTCCCTAGTTCCCTAGTTCCCAAATCTCTTGCGAAATACAATTTCGCGCTACATCTTCCCTGTTCTCCTAATTCCCTAGTTCCCCATATCCATGAATAAGCCCATCATTTTCTCCATAGACGACGACAAACAAGTCTTGCGCTCTTTGCGTCGGGACCTTCGCAGCAAATACAAGGAAGAATACCGCATCATCAGTACCGAGTCCGCCAATGAAGGATTGGAAGCACTGGCGGAGCTGAAGAAAAAGGGCGAAACCGTCGCCTTATTTCTCTCGGACCAACGCATGCCCGAAATGCAAGGCGTGGATTTTTTGGAGCGAGCCAAGCCCCTTTTTCCAGAAGCCAAACGGGTGCTGCTAACCGCCTATTCGGATACCGACGCGGCCATCAAGGCCATCAACGAAGTACAGTTGGACTTCTACCTGATGAAACCCTGGAATCCGCCCGAGGAAAAACTGTTTCCCATTCTCGACGACTTATTGGACGATTGGCAAGCGGTCTATCGGCCCATTTTTCGAGGCATCAAGGTAATTGGGTATCAATATTCGCCCAAGTCTCACCAATTGAAGGACTTCCTCGCGGGGAACCTTCGCCCCTATCAGTGGCTAGACGTAGAGCACAGCCCCGAGGCCAATGAGTTGATGGGTCTCCATCAGGTGGATGGGAAAAGCCTGCCCATGATCACCTTCGAAGATGGCAGCTATCTCGCGAATCCGAGTTTGGCTGAATTGGCGAGCAAAATTGGCCTCAACCCAGAGATCAAAGGGGAAGATTTGTACGATGTCGCCATCGTCGGTGCGGGTCCTGCTGGCCTCGCTGCAGGCGTGTATGGCGGGTCTGAAGGACTCAAAACCCTGCTGATTGAGAAACGAGCCCCTGGAGGACAAGCCGGGACCAGTTCCCGCATTGAAAACTATCTTGGATTCCCCAAGGGGCTGAGTGGCAGCGATTTGGCGCGGAGAGCCATCACCCAAGCGCAGCGTTTTGGGATTGACTTTCTTTCGCCTCAAGAAGTGGACAAAATTGAAGTGGATGGTGCCTACAAAACCCTCCACCTCAAAGACGGCAAACAGATCAAAACCAAGGCCGTGGTCATCACCACAGGGGTAGATTACCGAAAATTGCCTGCGGAAGGGGTGGATAGTTTCGCCGGAGCGGGGGTCTATTACGGAGCAGCTACCACGGAGGCCGCTTCTGTCAAGGGCAAGCACGTCTATGTGGTCGGCGGGGGAAATTCCGCGGGCCAGGGAGCGGTGTACCTCTCCAAATTTGCAGAGCAGGTCCACATCCTGATTCGCAAACCAGACCTGAGCAGCAGCATGTCGAGCTACCTGATCGACCAGATCAACGACATCGACAACATCGAAGTGCATGGCTTCCATCAAGTAGCCAAAGCCTGCGGGGGCGATCATCTCGAAAGCCTGGTGTTGGAAGACATTCAACAACAACAGCAAAAAGAAGTACCCGCCGGGGCCCTTTTCATCTTCATTGGGGCGCGTCCGGTTACCGATTGGTTGTCCACCAGTTCTCTCTTGCGAGATCCGCGGGGCTACATCGAAACGGGGCGAGAACTGATGAAATACGATGCCTACCCCAAAATCTGGAAACTGGACCGGGAGCCCTACCTCCTGGAAACCTGTCAGCCGGGCATCTTTGCGGCAGGAGATGTTCGAGCCGGGGCGATGAATCGGGTCGCCTCAGCGGTTGGGGAAGGCGCGATTGCGATTAAATTTGTCCACCAGTATTTATCTGAAGTTTAATTTGAGGAGCGATCACCGATAGGGACTGATCCTCTTTTCCTGGTTTCTTTTCTATGATTACCTACAACTCTAAACGCTGGTTGGAAGCCATCCGGCATTTCAACGCCAGTTATGTAATTCGCCGAACCTTCCGGATGGTGCTATGGATGGCAGGCCTTGCTTTCGTGGTAGCCATGGCGGACTACCTATTTCAACATCATCCCGATGCCCAACCCCTCAACTTGCAGGTAGTGGCCATCGAACCCTCGGTATTTTCTCTGATTGGGATCTTGCTGAGTTTGTTGATGGTGTTTCGGACCAATACCGCCTACGATCGGTGGTGGGAAGGTCGCAAGCAATGGGGTGCCCTCATCAACCATACCCGAGGCCTCGCGGTCCTGTTCAACGGGATGCTGCGCAAAGAAGACGCGGCCAATCGTCGCTTCTTCGCCAAAGGCATTTCCGCCTACGTGGTCGCCCTGAGCGATCACCTCCGGGATGTCAGCAGCCATGATTTGGTGCGCAGCTATTCTGATGAACCCCTGGAATCGGTCAAGCGAAACAAGCACGTCCCCAACAAAATCGTGAACGATCTCTACGCCCGCATCGAAATGCTGTACCGGGATGGCTTCATCGACGGCTTCCACTTGAACCAATTGAAACCAGAAACCCAATCTTTTCTGGACATTCAGGGAGCTTGTGAGCGGATCAAAGCCACGCCCATACCCTTCTCCCACAACTTCTTCATCAAGCTATTCATTCTGACCTATTGCAGTTTGTTGCCTTTCGTGCTGGTGCCCATCATCGGCTTTTACGCGATTTTGCTGACCGCCTTTGCCTGCTACGCCTTGATTGGGCTGGAATTCATTTCCGTAGAAATCGAGGAGCCCTTTGGCCTGGATTGCAATGATCTGCCCACCAAAAGCCTCGCCCGCAAAATCGAAGGCAATGTGCATGAGATCCTCGGGGTGGAGTTTGAATCTTCTGCGCCCGCGACTTCTGAGCAGTATTTGGTGGTGTCGTAGGTCAGTCTGTGGGAGCAAATCCTTTGATGCCTTGGGGTTCTTCGCCCAGGCAAGTTCCCTTGATCCAGAACATCAACCTCCTTGCCCACACGTTTCTTGTCCAGGGACAATCGCAGCCCAGCGGGATGCGCATTTTGGTAGCAAATCGAAGATGGAAGGATTGGTAGCAGGCGCATCGTGACTGGCATTTTCAACCTCCTCCTCAATAGGATCTATGCCATCTGCCCTACCCTCTTTTTATCAAAACAAATCGCGAATCACTGACTTTCCCTAACTTACGGCGACTGCATCCAATATCTTGGAAGCTGATCCGTCTCCCTCTTCAAACCCTTCTGCCAATCTGGCGGTTGGCATGGTAAGCGAACTTAACCCATGAAAAAAGTGCTGTCTATCATTCTTTGGATCGTCCTCGGGGTACTATTGGTCGCCTACCTCTTCTTTCGTTTCGGCATGAACTTCACCAAAAGCGATGAAGAAATCGCTGCGAAGTTCGCCAATCAAGCGCACCAACCGGCATTTCGGACCTATCAGGTCAATGGCTTCGAGATGCACTATGCCGATATGGGGGCGGACACCTTGCCGACCCTGATCTTCATTCATGGATCACCGGGAACCTGGGATGCCTATCTCAATTACTTCCTAGACCCAAGTCTGGTGGGCAAATATCGGATGATCGCCATGGATCGCATCGGCTATGGCAAGTCTGATCCTGGCAAAGCCCAATCGGAACTACAAGTACAGGCAGATTTGATTGCTCCCTTGCTGGCGACCGTACCGAAAGAGGTGCCCCTCATCATCGTGGGCCATTCCTTTGGAGGACCGGTCTGTATCAAACTGGCGATGGACCATCCGCACCGCATAGATGGGATGATGTTGTTGGCCGGATTGGCCGATCCCGTGCACGAAAAGCGGGTGTATTGGCTGCAAACGCCCTTCACCCATAAGGCCCTTCGCTGGCTGCTTCCACCAGACATGGACGTATCCAATCGGGAAATCCTCCCTCTCAAGGGTGAACTCAAACTGATCGAAGATGATTGGTCAACCATTCAGGCCCGGACCATCGTCATGCAAGGCGGAAAGGATATGCTGGTCGCGCCGCCTCATGCTGATTTTGTGGAAGCCAAACTGGGGCACGTTCCTCTAGAGATGGTCGAACTCCCCGAGGAAAATCATTTTATC
>JBCCCJ010000027.1:0-12569 GCA_039033615.1 Bacteroidota bacterium | reverse complement strand
TCGAAGGCAGTTGCTACCCATATTCACGTCTCTAGCGAGACGCATGGCGTTGCCAAGAAGAAAAATTTGCCACAGGCAATGGTCCAAGGACCAATATGTCGGAAGCGTACGATTATCCAGCAACCGCTTGGCGTACCTAACGGCACGCCTGATCCTCAGCTCGAAGGCAGTTGCTACCCATATTCACGTCTTTAGCGAGACGCATGGCGTTGCCAAGAAGAAAAATTTGCCACAGGCAATGGTCCTGTAGGGACCAATATGTCGGTAGCAAGTGTGTCAAGCAGATGCTTGGCGTGCCGTAGGTACGCCCATGTGTCTAAGAAATGGGAGAAAACAGATATCGCTTGTCAAAATCGACGCCAAACGCTTCCAGTAGATCGACATATTCTTCCAGGAAAGACTTTTTCTGATGGTGTTCTTTTTGTTGCTGAATGTACCGGATTACTTGAGGAACTTGCGATTTGCTGTAGGAAAACGCTCCGTATCCAGCCTGCCACGAAAATTTGCCACGCGTTAGCTTCTTTTTATTGATCCATTCAGAAGACTCTCCCTTTACCAATTGCATCAAGCGCGAAAGGGATTGGTTTGGTCGCATCCCAAAAAAGACATGGACGTGGTCTGACATGCCATTGATCTGTAGTAATTTGTGATCGTATGCTTGGAGAATTCCGGTTATGTACTGGTAGAGTTCTCCTTGCCAATTTTCGCGAACGAGGCTTTGTCGATTTTTGACTGCAAAAATGGCCTGGATGTGAATTTGGGTGTACGTATTGGGCATGGGTAGTTTTTCAAAAAAGATAAGCACATTTCTGGATGTGAGAAAATAACACCGCTTCACATTCGCGTACCTACGGCACGCAAGCTCATTATGAGCTGAAATAGCTACCAATATTGGCGTACCTAACGGCACGCCTGATCCTCAGCTCGAAGGCCGTTGCTACCAACATCCGCGTACCTAACGGCACGCATGGTCTTTCCAAGGGGCAATTTTGCCACAGGCAATGGTCCTGTAGGGATCAACATATCGGAAGCGCACGATTATCCAGCAACCGCTTGGCGTACCTAACGGCACGCCTGATCCGAGGATCGAAGGCCGTTGCTACCAACATCCGCGTACCTAACGGCACGCATGGTCTTTCCAAGGAGCAATTTTGCCGCAGGCAATGGTCCTGCGAGGCCCAATATGTCGGTATAACGAGCTTATTTAGAATCTTTCCAAACAATCTGTATCTTTAGGCATCATTGTTCCAATTTACCGCCGAGTATGTCGAAAATTGTGCGCAGAAATCGCCCAGAAGAAGCCGCTTCTATTCAAGCAGATCAGAATCCAACGCCTCCCCCCTTACCGGTCCCGACCTTTGATCTGGCATCCGTGAATCGTCTCCTTCAGTTGCGCCGAAGCATCTTTCCGGTGGACTATTCGGACGAGCCGGTCAGCAAGGAAGAACTGGAACAATTGCTGCAAAACGCCCACTGGGCTCCCAATCACGGGCATACCGAGCCTTGGCATTTTGTGGTGTTTCACGGAAAAGAAGCCCTGATCGAATTTGGGGAAGCGCATGCCGAACTATATCGGAAGCACACGCCAGAAGAGACCTTCGTCGAGAAGAAATTCAACAAACTCCAGGGGAAACCCAAGAAAGCGGCGGCCATCATTGCGATTTGCATGAAACGTGGCAGCAACCCCAAAATCCCCGAGATCGAAGAGGTAGAAGCAGTCGCCTGCGCGGTTCACAATATGCATTTGACCGCCACTGCAATGGGATTGGGTGGCTACTGGAGTAGTGGCGGCATGACCTACCACGCCAGCATGCAAGAATTTTTGGGCCTTGGTCCAGAAGATCGCTGCCTGGGCTTTTTCTTCCTCGGCAGACCCAAAAGTGGCTGGAAACAAGGCCGTCGCAAAACCAATTGGGAGGACAAAGTGGAGTGGCGATAAGTACCTCTTTTATTTCTGATTTCGAATTTTCCTGACATTTCGCTATCTTCTTGATAGGCCAAATGCTTCGCCCGCCTGATTCATTCAGACGGGAATGAGTGTTTTACTTCTCGAACAAAATCATTGGATCTGCTGCCATACATCATCCCATGTATGGCAAGATTGATGGTATGTTCCTCCTATCACGTAACCAAATATGACCATGTTGAAGCATGTATTACTTCTAGGTGCCTGGATCGGCTTGATGAGTCAGCTAAGTTTCGCGCAAGCCGATTTGGAGCAGGCAAGGCAGTTGTTCCAGTATGAACAGTTGGCAGAAGCCGAACAGGAACTGAAGACCCTGTTGCAAAACCAGCCCAAAAATACCGATGAGGTCTGTTTTTGGCTGGGGAAAATCCAGTATCAACGCGAAGATTACGCCGGGGCGAAGGCCTATTTTGATCAGGCCCTGATGTTCAAATCCAAAAGCCCTTGGGGCGGCATCGGGAAGGCCATGATCGCTTTCAAAGAGCAGCGGATCGAGGAAGGCCGGGAATGGGTGGACAAGGCCTTGGGTCAATGGAATAAAAAGCGAAATCCCGAAGTAGAATTTGCTGCGGCAGAAGTGCTGCTGGGAGGTGGAAAAGAGGAAATTGGGGATGCGAGACAAATGCTTTATGACCTCAAAGATCGCATGCAGGAAGATCCAAGGTCTTATCTATTGCTTGGCTCCTACTACCACGTGTCCAAGGTGATCTCGCTAGGGATCGGGGAATTGGAAAGAGCGGTTCAACTGGCCCCGGATTACATTCCCGCTTATGTGTATCTGGCAGAGCTGTATGTGGAGCAGGGCAAAGAAACGGGCGAAGCAACCTCTTTCAACCTGGGCTTTGAGCGAGCGCAAGAAGCCATTCGCATCAATCCGGAGTATGGGCCTGCTTATCGAATCAGAGGGGAGCTATACTTGCTCCTAGGGGAGTATGATTTGGCCAAAGAAGACCTGAAAACCTACGTATCCCTGGTCAAGGCGGATCGTAAGGCTCGGATTCGGTACGCGAGTTTTTTGTTCCTCGCAAAAGAATATCAGGAAGCCCTTGATGAACTCAACGCCATTGATACCACCACCGTCGTGATGCGTCGCCTCAAGGCCATGTCGCTGAATCAACTCGGTCGGCATGAAGAGGCAGAAGCAGCGATGAAGGCCTATTTTGATTTGATTCCCAAAGAAGCCTTCATCATCGCGGATGACTATCACACCATGGGCGAGATTCTGCGGGCCCTTGGTCGCTTGGAAGAAGCGGATGCCAATTATCTGAAAATGATCGAAAAAGATCCGAATCGCTCCGACATCTTTGAAGAATTGGCCGAGGCCTATCGTCAAGAGGCACTCGTCCCGGAAAAACTGGCTCTGGCAAAACGGAAAGCTCGTGCAGAACTCTTAAAAGAAACGGAACGCATTCAAAAAATGGCGGAACGTCTTCAAAAAGAAGCGGCGAATACGCGCGATTCAGAAGTCAAGGCTGCCAAAGAAGCTTCGTCCGCAGAGCAATTGGCTGTGGTCAAAGCCAAAGAAGCCGAGGTGGAGCAACTCACCCAGGAAGCAAAAGAAGGAAAAGCAGAAAGCAAGCCCTTGTATGCCCTGGAAGCGCATTATCGGGAACAAGCTCGAACTCACGCCAAGACCCTCACCCTGGCCCATCACTATCGACTGGCGCTGGCCTTGTATAAATCCGATCAGTACCAGCAAGCCGACCTGGCTTTCCAGAAAGTCCATGAATTGAAGGCAGATTACGCCAATCCCTACACCTATCGCATTCAAATTGCCCAAAGATTAGAAGAAGCGGATCCAGACACCTATGATTGGTTGCTCAAAGCGCCATGTGAGGACATCATTTCTGTTTGGGGGGAATCTGATCCCAACAGCCTGGACACCAAAGTGATGGAGAACCTCCTCCTTTCGTATGAAGTGCTGGCCCGCTATCACTTCAACCCTACGCTTTCGGACACTGATTTTCACTGCGAAGAGGCCAAGCCCTACCTCCAAAAGATCGAGGCCATAGATCCCAATCATGAATTGTTGAGTCTGTTGGGGGATGTCTGTCAGTGAGCAACCTGGATTTCGGGCTAGAAATTGGCGGTCGCGGCTTTGCTGCGGCCGTTTTGGGTACACGACCCTTGAGTCATCCATTACAGGTCCTACGAATGTAAACATGACACTCATTTTTGGATTGCCACAAATTGACGAATGAACACGAAAACAGGGACGAAGGTGGGGAAATTCGTCTCATTCGTGGCAAAAAAATCAAACAAAAGGGAGGCAGAAGCACCCCGTCTGTATAGGATAAAGTAAGTGAATGGATCATTCATACTCCCTGCCATGCGTGGCTTCCCCTCAGAATTTTCTGTAAATTTGAAAGAACAACCCGCCTTGTTTCCCCACCCACTTGCGCACTTCGCGTTTGTCGAACTGTTTTTTCATGGACGCTATTACCATCCCTACCGCCCCCAATACCGCTACCAACGATCAAATGACGGCTGTTTTTGAGCAGCAGCGGGCCTACGCTTCTACGGTTGCCAATTCTTCCGTGAAAGAGCGCCGTGCCAAACTCCAGCGGATTGCGGACTATACCATGGAGCACCTTCCACGCCTGGAGGAGGCCATGCACAAGGATTTCAAAAAGCCGATGGCGGAAACGGTGCTGACCGAGATTCTACCCATCATATCGGACCTCAAGCATACCAAAAAGCACCTCCGCAAGTGGATGAAACCCCGTCGGGTGCCGATGCCATTGACCCTGCTAGGTACGGTTTCTCACATCCGCTACGAAGCCAAGGGAACCATCCTCATCCTCTCTCCCTGGAACTATCCCTTCAACCTGACCATTGGCCCCTTGATTTCGGCCATCGCTGCTGGGAATACGGCCATCCTGAAACCTTCAGAGATGACTCCTCATACTTCTGCATTCATGCAGGAGATGATTCAGGAATTATTTGATCCAAAAGAAGTGGCCCTCTTCGAAGGAGACGTCTCAGTTGCTCAGCACCTGTTGAGTCTGCCGTTCAATCACATCTTCTTTACCGGAAGCCCGCAAGTCGGCAAAATCGTGATGAAAGCCGCAGCGGATCACCTCGCTTCGGTTACCCTGGAATTGGGTGGCAAATCCCCCACCATCATTGACGAGACCGCCAACCTCAAAACCGTGGCAGAGCGGGTCGCCTGGGGCAAATGTGTCAACAACGGCCAAACCTGTGTAGCCCCGGACTATGTGCTGGTCCAAGAATCGGTCAAAAGCCAGTTCATTGAGCAGTTCGGAGCGGCAGTGAAACGGATGTATGGCGATTCCAAGGAATGGCAACAATCCGATTCTTACGCCCGCATTGTCAACCAAAAGCATCATGCCCGGATTTCAGGCTTGTTGGAAGATGCGATAGACAAAGGAGCCAACATCGAATTTGGAGGACAGGTACAAGCGGAAGAAAACTTCATTGCTCCGACGGTGTTGACGAAGGTGGAGTCAGGCATGCGCGTCATGCAGGAAGAAATTTTTGGGCCGTTGCTTCCGGTCATGAGCTATACGAATAAGGAAGAAGCCCTGCAGGTGATTCAGCAATTCGAAGCTCCCCTGGTGATGTATGTCAACAGCCGCAATCAGCGCAACATCGACTTTTTCCTCAACCAGGCACCTTCCGGCGATGTCGTCATCAACGAAACCCTGGCCCACTTTGGCCATCCCGACCTCCCTTTCGGTGGCAAAAACAATAGCGGCATTGGCAAATCAGGTGGCGAAGCTGGCTTCCGGGAATTCTCGCACGAGCGCTCCGTTCTGATTCAAAAATTCGGGACCCTCAAGCCATTTTATCCCCCCTACACTCCCACCGTTCGCAAAATATTGGGCTGGGTATTGAAATTCCTGTAGCGGAATCGAATCGAGGAAACAATGTTCTGGATGTTGGAAGAAGCCTTTGATTGCCTCAACTCAAGGCTGGAAATAGGCATACATCAGGCGGGCCAACACTTGTCTGCCACGGGCATTGGCATGCACAGGATCACGAAGAAAATAGGCATAGGGCTTGCCGGAAGACTGGATGTAGCTTCCCCAGTCGGTTTTCATGTCGATATATCCAACGCTTGCGTCTTGGGCCATTGACGCTAGTTGGAGTCGAAAATCCTCTCCCACCGGAGGAAACGTAAACGTGGAATCCGAACGTGGATCGCCCTGCCGACCGACCGGGCCGCTCAAGACGAGAATTTCGGGATTGCTTTTGGCTCGCACCTGTCGAATCACGTTGTGGATTGCTGCTGTGTCTTTCCGGTGAGAAATGCCACCGATGATCAGCAAATCCGGCTGATAGCGATTCACAAACGTATCCACCCGATTGTCTTCCTGATAATACCAGCAGCCCGTGCCGCCCCTGACGGAGGTAATCACTTCGATGTTCGCGCCTGGATAAGCCGCTTCTACGGGGAGTTCCCAGCCGGAATTGCCCGTGTCGTTGATGATGGAATTGCCGAGCATCACGATCCGGATGGATTGCCCACTGCGAAGGGCGGCCAAGGTGCGGGGGATTATTTGGTCCCGGTTTGGGGGAGCAGCCAATTCGCCCAGTGGTGGCATGCCTGCATAAATGCTATCCGCCCAGGCCATATAGGTGCTCGGATCGCCCATGAGACTGATCGAAATCCGAGACAGCCGGGTTTCTGCTGCTTCCTCTCCATTTTGTAACCAAAATTGGGCGAATGCTGCATCCGCTTTTGACTGCGCCAGAAACCGGTGCTGCCGCAAGTCCTCCCCCGGATCTATGCTAGAATAGATGTCGGCCAGCAGCATCTTGCCATTTTTGTCCCAAAAGACCAAGGCCCACATTGCCCGATGCGTAGTCGCCGCTTCGAAGTCCAACTGGTAGTATTGCAGTTCCTCGACGGCAAATCTTGGACTCTTTATGACCCGCTTGCCTTGCAGACGCAACAGGCCGTTGGGGAAGGTTGAGATCGTATCCCCGGCAGCATTGCCCTGGAGATCGGAGCGTACCCAATCAGCAGTAGCTTGGGCATCAGCGAAATTCGCTGAAAAAATTGCGGGGCTGTCCTCTTTTGCCTGGTTGGAAGAATCAGGACTGATACAGGCAGTGGCTACCAGCAAGAAACAGAGCACCACAATCAATAAGCGGATAGGAGGCATGACAGGAGGAGGTTCTTCGCCAAATACAGTGGATCAGTCAGGGTAAGAGTGAGGGATTTCTACTAGCCAAGTTCTGTATTTTTGGAGAGAATCCCCCAGCTTGGTACCACAAAATCATCGTTAGATAGATGATGGGTTCAGCAGAGAAAGTGATAGACAATCATGACAAGGCTCCCTCTTCGACCTACCGTAGGAAAGCCTAGATGAACCATTCGCTTTCGGCTTTCCTTCAGGCAAACGCCTGAAATATTTCCTCCCTAGAGATGCTTTTGCCCTGCACCGAATGTCCACTCATTCTTCACTTCTCCCATTTTTCTTGCAAATTGCAGGTTCACCCCCGTAACTGATTCGACATGTCTCCGACTCCCAACGATCCTACCTTGCACTCCTGGCTTTCCATTCCTTCAGGTTCTGATTTTCCGCTGCAAAACCTGCCCTTCGGCATGTTCACGGTGGGAGAACTGGGGCCACGGGCGGCGACTGCGCTGGGAGATTATGTGATCGACCTGGCAGAATTGCAGGAACAGGGCTTTTTCAGTGAGCTGAAATTGCCACGGGGGATCTTTGAACAAGAAAATCTGAATGCCTTCATCGCCCTTGGCCAGCCTACTTGGCGGGCGGTGCGGCAGCGACTTTCTGATTTGTTCAACGCTGCCAAAACCACGGGACTCCGCGCCAATCAAGATGCCGTGGAGGCGGTGTTGCACCCGCGCGATCAGGTGAAGATGCTGCTCCCCGTTCGGATTCCAGACTACACCGACTTTTATTCCAGCAAAGAACATGCGACCAATGTGGGAACCATGTTTCGCGATCCCACCAATGCGCTTCTCCCCAACTGGAAACACTTGCCTGTTGCCTATCATGGCCGCGCTTCCTCCATCGTGGTCTCCGGTACCCCCATTCACCGCCCCAAGGGACAGCTGAAACCCAACGATGCGCCACCAACCTTCGGCAACAGTCGCTTGATGGATTTTGAATTGGAAATGGGAGCCGTGATTGGAAAGAAAACGGACATGGGCATTTCGGTCTCAACCGCAGAAGCTGAAGATCACATTTTTGGGCTGCTGCTGTTCAATGACTGGTCCGCCCGAGACATCCAAAAGTGGGAGTATGTGCCGCTTGGGCCATTTTTGGGGAAGAATTTTGCCTCTTCGGTCTCGCCTTGGATTGTGAGCCTAGACGCGCTGGAAGGGCATCGGGTAGCGGGACCTGTGCAGGACCCTCCGGTATTGCCCTACCTGGAGTTTGAGGGAGAGCGGAATATCGACATCCAACTAGAAGTGGAAATTGTGTTGCCAGATGGACAATCGAAGGTCGTTTGCCAATCCAATACCAAATATCTCTACTGGAACCTGGCCCAACAATTGGCGCACCATACCTGCAATGGGTGCAACCTCAATGTGGGGGACTTGCTCGCCTCCGGGACGATCAGTGGACCTGAACCTAGCAGCTATGGCTCCATGCTGGAATTGAGTTGGCGAGGCACCAAGCAATTGCAGATGCCAGACGGCAGCGAACGAAAATTCCTCCTCGATGGAGATACCGTGGTCATGCGGGCCTTTGCGGAAAAGAACGGCTTGCGGATTGGGTTTGGGGAAGTGCGGACCGAAATTTTGCCCAACCGGAGCTGAGCATGAATTGGCAGCGATTTTGGGATCAATATGCCCAGCAAGAAGACGAACAAGTGCAGGTAGGCCGGGTCAGTCCCCATACCCAGGTCGGCGAAGCCAACCTTCAGGAAATTGTCCAATACATCCTCCGTCATCTGGACCTACAACCATCCCATCGACTCCTGGATGTCTGTTGTGGGAATGGCTTGCTCACCCAACCATTGGCTGCTCATTGTCGACAAACGCTTGGAGTGGATGTCTCAGAAGGGCAAATTCAGCGAGCCCAAGCCTTGGCTGATCCTCCTAGGCTGAGCTTTGTGCAAGGGAATGCAACGGACCTGCAATCGGTGGTAGAGCCTGCATTTGATCGAATCAATTTGTATTTTTCTTTTCAATACCTGGATCGATTCGAGTTGGGGAAAGTAGCCATTCAAGAAATGCTGGTTTTGCTGAAACCAGGCGGGAAACTGCTCATCGGTGATGTGCCTGTCTATCAGCATCTCGGCCGATTTTATCCTACGCCGATCAAACGCCTGAAATATCACCTGCGGAGAATGTTGGGGAGAGAGCAAATGGGGAAATTCTGGAAGGAAAAAGAAATGCAGGCCATTTGCGAGGCTTTGGGAGTCGAGTTGACGGTCTTGGAACAACCTGCGCACTTTCTCTACGCCCACTATCGAAAGGATTTTTTGATTCACAAACCTGAATGAACCATGAAGCAACTGCTACTTTTTTTCTGCCTTCTCCCCCTCCTGCTATCCGCCCAACAGACCAAGGTAGTGGGCTATCTTCCCTATTATCGCTTTGGACTCAAGGATCAGATTCAGTACGAAAAACTGACCCATCTGAACCTGTCCTTTCTCAATCCAGACCTCCAAGGCAACCTGAGCATCGGCAATCAGGACATTGATCCGGTGGTGGCCAAAGCGAAACTAGCGAACCCCGATATCCTCGTGCTGGTAGCTTTGGCAGGAGGTGCGCTGACCCCGGAATGGGAAGATGCCTATGACCACTTTCTGCAAGCCCAGAATCGAAGCGGCTTCATACATCTGTTGATGGAATATGTGGAAACGCATCAATTGGATGGCATGGATGTGGACCTGGAGTGGAGCCATGTGAACAGCTTGTACAGTCCCTTTGTGCTGGAGCTGAAAGATTCTCTGGATGCCCACGACAAACTGATGACGGCGGCTTTGCCTGGCACCTATCGCTATCCCGAAGTGAGCGATGCCGCGATGAATGCCTTTGCCTGGATCAACCTGATGGCCTACGACCTGACCGGTTCCTGGGCTCCTAACAATCCCGGCCCCCATTCGCCCTACTCCTTCGCTCAACAAAGCATCACCTATTGGACCGGACAAGGCCTGACTAAGGAACGGATGACCTTGGGGGTGCCGTTTTATGGCTATGATTTTGATCAGGCTCCGGTTTCAAGCTTCACCTATGGTTCCATGGTGGCCGAAGATACCGCCTACGCCCAACTCGATCAGGTCGGCCAACGCTACTACAACGGCATGCCGACCATCCGAGCCAAAACGCTGCTCGGGCAAAGCGAAACCGCTGGCATCATGATTTGGGAATTGGGACAAGATGCGTTCGGCGCCCAAAGCGAATATTCCCTGCTGACCGTGATCGATGAAACCCTCAACGGCTTGACCAGCAACGATCCAATCCTTGGAGAAGCAGATTGGACGGTCTATCCCAACCCCGCCCAGGACTTCATTCAACTGCGCACCGACCGCTTGGATCAGAATCGACAGATGCTCCTCCGGGATCTACAAGGACGAATGCTTCTCCAAACCCCCATCAATCCTACCAACAACCTACCCATTGATATCAGCCAACTCCCTACTGGCATCTATTTGGTCGAATTATGGAACAATGATCGATTGCTAGGTCGGGAGAAGTTGATACGAGGGAATTGGTAAGCTGGGAAATTAGGGAATTAGTGGAATTAGGAACAAGTAAACCAATGAACCAGTTCACTAGGCAACCAACCAATCAAGGAGAGGGCAGATGTCAGATCGGTTCCCTGCCAGACCACAGAATTGTCAGATTTTTTCTTGAATCTTAACCAACCCTGAACCCTGTCTATGTGGACTTGTCCCAAATGTGAAAGACGCTTCAAAACCACCAACCAATCTCACAGCTGTGTGCCGCAGGATTTGGGGCGGCTGTTTTTCGATCGTCCGGATGAATTGGTGCTGGCCTTTGACACCCTGATGCGAGAAGTGCTGGTGTGGGAACCCAATAGCGTAGGGGCAACGCAAAACGCCATCGTCTTTACCAATCGCAAGGCTTGGCTGATTGTGCGACCCATGCGCAAGGAGTTGGACGTGAAAATTTACCTGGACGAGCAACTGGATCATGAGCGCATGAAAAAGATCCACGAATACCGGGGCGTGTACGGGCACCATTTTCGGATTCGAGAAGAAGAAGAGGTAGATCGCGAACTCCTGGAATTGCTCCGGTTGGGCTTTGACTATGCCATGCGCTGACTCCCACAAGGCAGAGAATTGTCGGATTGGGAACATTTTTGGTCTGCTACCCTGCCTAAATTTTCCCTACTTTTACAGGAAGCGTTTGCAACCAACGAATGAAGTTTTCCTCACATCTATGGTTGATCGGATTGATGAACCTCGCCTTGTGGCTGATCGTCCCTCCTCAGTCAACTGTGGCTCAAGCTAGCGTCATTGCTCAGATGGAGCAACATCTGGCGCAATTTGAATTGAATGCGGCAGAAAGCCTGTTGCCTCAACTCACGGAGCCTGGGC
Organism: Bacteroidota bacterium; assembly: GCA_039033615.1. Taxonomy (GTDB): domain Bacteria; phylum Bacteroidota; class Bacteroidia; order J057; family J057; genus JBCCCJ01. Next base: position 1,087 of record JBCCCJ010000027.1, on the reverse strand, counting down.
AGCGAGCCTTTTACGAGGCCAACATCCAAACCTATGAGTTCCTGCGCACCATGGACAAGGAAGTGCTGCGGCGCTTTCGGGAGGATTGGGAGCAGTGGGAAGATCAATTAGACAACCTTTCTGAGACCGATCAACAGAAGTATGTGATGATGGCGGAACTCCATAGCAAGCGGGCAATCATGGAGTTTTTGGATCAAAACTATTTGACCTCCGTGCGCTATGCTCGCACCGCGCGGGTCCACATCAAGCGAAATCAGCGCCGCTTTCCGGACAACGTAGAGCAGCTCAAAATTTTGGGAGTCTTCAACATTGCCTTTGGGGCAGTACCCAGCAAATATCAGTGGATCACCAACGCCCTTGGATTTCGGGGCGATCTTCAGGTAGGTGTAGAACAACTCACCAAAGCCGCAGACGAAGGGAAATTGCTGCCCTTGGAAACGGAGCTATTGCTCTGCATGGTCCGCAAAAACATCCTCGATCAGGCAGACCTGGCCCGCGAGCGCATCGAAACCCAACAGCGCATTCGGGGCGGGAATATGTTGCTGGAATATTTGTTGGCAACCCTTTATCTGGATGTGAAACAAAATGAGCAAGCCCTGGCGATTCTCGAAAACGATGATCGCTACCGAAGCGGAGAGGTATCCTACCTCTTGTTCTGGGATTATCAGCTTGGCAAAGCGCATTATTTCAAAGACGATCTGCGAGAAGCCCAGCGATATTTTGCTCGTTTTCTGAGAGACTACAAAGGCGAATTCATGCGGACCGACGCCAACTTCCGCTTGGGGATGGCCCTGACGCTGAATGGTTCCTACGGATTAGGCAAAGAGTTTTTCTCCAATGTCGCCAATGCGGAGGATTCCGATTGGGAAGAAGACGCCTACGCCCGTCATATGGCGCAAAAGTTTCAACACGAAGCCCCCTCTGAGGTGTGGCAGCAGTTGTTTCGAGCGAGAAACTACTTCGATGGGGGCTATTATGATCGGGCAATCGCCGCCTTAGATGCCCTCAACAAATTACCCGGCGCTTTGACCGAAGGAGATCGGGCAGAATCCGCCTATCGCTACGGGAGAATTTATCACTCCAGAGG
>JBCCCJ010000026.1:0-12634 GCA_039033615.1 Bacteroidota bacterium | reverse complement strand
TACGCTTCTGCCTCACTGATGTAGGGACTGGCCAGCAGGTCGGATTCAATTTGCGCCAATTCCTCCGCATTGATGGGATATCCAATGATGGGGCGTTCTTCTCCAACTCCCAGAATTTCTTGTACCTCTTCTCCATCCAGATAAGGCATTTCCATGCTGCTGGAAATATGCACGTTGATGCTCTTCATGGTTTGGGTTTCCATGAAGCGATTCCCCATGAAGAAAAAGCCCAGCAATACCGCCAAGATCGCAGGATATAGAATGGCCCCCTTGATCGGAGGAAGCTGAGTCTTGCCGAGGTTCAGCGATTTCTTTTTTTGCTGCTGCTGTTCTTGTTCCGTCTCTACCAGCGGACGGTTCCGGCGGGGAGGGGAGGTAGGAGAGGTATGGCTTTGAATCAATAAGAACATGGCTATCGCTTTAGGATAAATTCGGTTGATGGGTAAGGGCTTCGGCCAAGCGAGGCACTTCTTTGTCTATGTCTCCAGCGCCGAGAGTCATCAGCATCGTCTCAGGTTGAAGGTGTTGTTTGATGGTTGGAATCAAGGCTTCTCTGGAAACCAGCGCCTTATGTTCCAGGGTCATTTGCGAGAGAATCAGTTCGGAGTCAACCCCTGCAATTGGTACTTCTCTCGCAGGATAAATGTCCATGAGCCATACCCGATCCGCAAGGGATAAGGCTCCGGCAAACTCAGGCGCAAAGTCTTTGGTTCGGCTGAACAAATGAGGCTGAAACACCACCATCAATTGCCAATCCGGGTATAAATTTCTGGCCGTATCAATCACTGCGGCGATTTCACTGGGGTGATGGGCGTAATCATCCACGTAGCACAAGCTGTCTTCCTGAACGTGAACTTCAAATCGACGGTAAATGCCCGCAAATGCTTCCACGGATCTGCCCAGCTCTTTCGCAGACGCACCTGTCTCAATGGCAGCAGCCAAGGCAGCGGTCATATTGAGGACATTGTGTTTTCCCGGAAATGGCAGGCGTAAATTGAGCAGTTCCACTCCTTTCCCGACAAAATCAAAGTAGGTGCTGAGCGCTTCGTACCGCAGGTTTCTCGCTTGTACGTCCCCTTTTTCTATGCCAAAGGTTTCGCATGGCTTCGGCCAATCCACATCCTGCAAGTCTGCGTGCACCAGCAGGCGCTCACATTGACTGGCAAACGCCAGGTAATTGTCCTGCATCGCTTCGGCGGATCCATAAATATCCAAATGATCGGGATCCAGGGAAGTAATGATGGCCAATTTGGGGTGAAGCGTCAGGAAAGAGCGATCATATTCATCCGCTTCCACCACCAACCAAGAAGAGGTACCGAAGGTGAAGTTGCTGTTCAAATTTCGAGCAATCCCTCCCAGGAAAGCGGTTGGCTTCCCACCAGTGGCTTGTAGGAGGTGTGCCAACATGCTGGAAGTCGTGGTTTTCCCATGTGTGCCAGCTACTGCCAAGCACTGATAGGATTCCGAAATCCATCCCAGCATCACAGAACGTTTGTGGATCGGAATGCCAGCCGACAGGGCCGCTTGATATTCTACCGCCTCTTGGGAAATGGCTGGGGTATAAACCATCAGATCTGCACCCAAGGGATGCTCCTCGGACATTTCGTGGTACACCTGAATCCCCAACTCCTCCAATTGGCGGGTAACCACCGATTCCACCCGATCATAGCCGCGTACCTCTACCCCCCGCAAATGGAAGTAGCGAGCGAGGGCACTCATGCCGATGCCGCCGATGCCGAGGAAGTAGATGCTATGGAGTTGATCGAGTTTCACTGTTCAGATTGACTAATTGAGGTGTTGAAAAATTTCGTTGACGATTTCTGAGGCAGAGTTATGTTTTTCCATTCGTGAGATGCCTGTTTGTAAAGCGGCCAATCTTCCGGGTTGAGTCAGGATGTCAATCGCTTCCGCAGCCAGTTGGCTTTTGGCTGCCACATCCTTTACCAGTACAGCCGCATCTTTTTCGGAAAGCGAAAGGGCATTTTTGGTTTGATGGTCCTCCGCGACATTGGGAGAGGGCACCAAAATCGCAGGCTTGGCCAGCTCGATCAGTTCCGAAATGGTGCTTCCTCCTGCCCGACTGATCACCAGGTCAGCCGCTCCGTAGGCCGCGGCCATGTCTTCGATGAAAGCCATCAATTTCAAATTCGGATGCTTGGGTACCCGCTGAACAAGTGCTTCGTAATAACGCTTGCCACATTGCCAGACCAACTGAATGTCCGCCTGCATCAAGGTGTCCAATTGTCCTTCTAAGGCATTATTTAGGCTTAGCGCTCCCAAACTTCCTCCAAGACTGAGCAGAATAGGCTGGTCGGGATTCAATCCCAGGCTTTTGGCAGCAGCGACTTTATCAGGCACCTCGAAGCTGCGAATCGGATTTCCGGTCGTGATGGTCTTGCTTGCGTCGAAGTACTTTTGCGCATCCCCGTTCCCCAACAAAATTCGGGTTGCCTTAGGGGCCAATCTTCGGTTCACCAAGCCGGGAAAGGCGTTGGCTTCACACAAGAAGAGCGGAATCCTTTTGCGTCCAGCTACCTGTCCTACTGGCCAACTCGCGAAGCCACCGAATCCCACTACCGCAGCTGGGCGGAAGCGACTGATGATGCGACTGGCTTGAAATTGACTGGTGATCACTTTGAAGGGAAAGGACAGGTTTCGGAGGATATTTCGGAGATTCAACTGGCGATGCAGGCCAGAAATCCAGACTGATTCGATGGGATAGTGATAGCGAGGCACAACATTCATCTCCATCCCACCGTCGGCACCGACGAATAGGATGTCAGCGTCTGGCTCCCGGCGACGGATCTCGTCCGCTACCGAAATGGCCGGGAAGATGTGCCCCCCGGTGCCTCCGCCTGAGATGATGAATTTTCGTGCCATAGGATCAGTAGGCTAATCTGGTTGTGCGTTGGTTTCGAATGGTGCCCGCTTTTCTTTCTCGTTTCCGCTCCATTGCATCCCGGCTGACACTCAAAATGATGCCGATGGAAATACAAGTCATCAGGATGGAGGTTCCCCCCGTACTGATCAGCGGCAAAGTCAACCCCGTATTGGGTAGCAGCCCCACGGTAATGCCCATGTTCATCATGGCTTGTAACACCAGCATGAAGGACAATCCACAGGCCATCAAGGCCCCAAAGGTTCGGCTGACGGTGATGATCATGACACTTCGAAAGAGGAGCAGCAGATACAAGAGCATCACCAATCCTCCCCCTACCAAGCCATACTCTTCGATGATGATGGCATAGACAAAGTCAGCCTGGGCATTGGGCAAAAAGTTGCGTTGCGTGCTTTTCCCCACTCCTTTCCCAAACATTCCCCCGGAAGAGATTGCCAAATGAGATTGAACGGTTTGGAAACTACCGTCGTATTCATTGTCCGTCATCCGCTGCGAGTACTCCGTCCAGCGAGATTTCCAGGTGCTGGATCGCTTCGCAGTCCCAGTCAAAATTGCCAGTCCTACAAATGCCACAATCACCAGGATTCCCAGATATTTCAGATCAATGCCACCAATGAACATCAGCATCATGCTGGCGAGGAACATCAGCGCAGCGGTACTCAAGTCATAGGGGGCAATCAGGCCGCAAATCACCACCACCCAGAAGAGAGCGGGCAAGAAGCCTTCGGTAAAATCTTTGATGACATCCTGACGCAGGGTAAGGAGTTTGGCGAGGTAAATCATCAGGGTAATTTTCGCCAAATCCGAGGGCTGAAAGGACTGTCCGAAGACTGTGATCCAGCGAGCCGCTTCATTCAATTCACTGCCCTGCACGATGGTATAGAAGAGCAGGGGAATGGTCACGATGAGCATCGCATTGGTGAGGCGGGCAAATATGCGGTAGTCCAATAAGTGCACCACAAACATCACCACCAAGCCCAGAAGGAGCAGGCTGGCATGCCTCACCACCGAACGTTCGGTGTGCCAGCCGTGGAGACGAAACGCCTCCGCACTGGAAGAACTGTAAACCGCCAAGAGACTGATCAACGCGATCAGGATGACCAGAATCCAGATCATCTTATCTCCTTTTAGTCGATGTAGTACCCAACGTATCATAGGGTTGATTTAAGTTGTTGGACGCCCAGTCGAAACTGATTGCCCCGATCTTCATAGTTCTTGAATAGGTCGAAACTGGCACAGGCAGGGGAAAGCAAGACGACTTCTCCCGCTTTGGCTTCCTTTTTGGCCCATTCCAGGATTTCGTTCATGGTGTGAGCCTGAAAAGTTGGCAGATCAAATTGCTGCCGGAGTGCCTGATCATTTGGTCCCAGGATTCCCAGCGCTCTTACCCGTTTTTGCACCAATGTTTCGATTTGCTGATAGTCATTGCCTTTGTCCACGCCCCCGGCAATCCATACGACCGGGCGATCCATGGCTTCGAGCGCATAAGCCACAGCATCTACATTGGTGGCCTTGGAATCGTTGAGGTAGCGTACCCCCTCTATTTCCCCTACTGGCTCTAATCGGTGTGGGATCGGCGCAAAAGTCCGTAGGCCTTCTTCCACTTCTCCCGGTTCTACTCCCATGGCTTCCACCGCCAACAAAGCTGCCAGCGCGTTGAGTTGGTTGTGCTTCCCGAGCAATTGCATTTGCTCAAACGGAAACGACCAACCTCCTTTCAAACACAGGTGGCCTGCTTCTACCCAGGCATCGGTCCCCTCCTGCTTCTCCAAGCCAAATACGAGTCGTTGCGCCGCCAATTCGTGTTGGGACATTTGGCGCAAGGTCTCAGGATCTTCCTGGTTGTAGATGAACACATCTGGTTCTCCCTGAAAGGCTCCGATGCGGAACTTAGCCGCCCCATACAAGTCCATGCTCCCTTCGTAGCGATCCAAATGATCCGGCGTGATGTTGAGCAATAAAGCGACCGCTGGCTGAAAGCTGTTGACTTGATCCAGTTGAAAGCTGCTCACTTCCACCACAAAGACTTCAGGAGATTGGCTTGCTACCAGGCGGGCCAGACTGTCGCCAATGTTTCCGCCGATTTCGACCTTTCTGCCAGCATGTTTGAGCAAGTGCCCAATCAAGGCGGTGGTGGTGGTTTTTCCATTGCTTCCAGTGATCGCCACAATGGGTGCCGTTGCATAGCGTCCGGCATACTCGATCTCCGAAATGACTTCCTTTCCAGCCGCGTGTAGGCGCTGCAGGAAGGGAACGGTATCGGGGATGCCAGGGCTTTTCACAATGATGTCAGCTTCAAAGAACGTTTCTTCTGTATGTCCTCCCTCTTCAAAGGGAATGTGATTGGTTTGTAGTACTGATTTAAACCGATCGGCCAGTATACGGGCATCGGAGAGGAATACCTCTTCTCCGAGTTTTTGAGCCAGGAGGGCTGCCCCTACCCCACTCTCTCCGCCACCGAGTATGCCGATTTTTGCCATGGGTGATTAGCGTAGTTTTAGGGTTGCAAAGGCGACCAATGCCAAGAGAATCGCGACGATGAAAAAGCGCATGGTGATCTTAGATTCATGGAGACCTTTCTTTTCGTAGTGATGATGCAGAGGGGCCATCTTGAAAATTCTTCGTCCCTCTCCATATTTCTTTTTGGTGTATCTGAAGTAGCTTACTTGTAAGATGACCGAGACAGATTCCGCGAAGAAAATGCCGCAGAGAATCGGAATGAGCAGCTCTTTTTTGACCATCAAGGAAAGAATGCCGATGGCACCGCCGAGGGCCAAACTCCCGGTATCGCCCATGAAAACTTGGGCGGGATAGGAATTATACCAGAGGAATCCAAGACATCCACCGATCAAGGCTGCGGTAAACACCAGCAGTTCTGCCGAAAGGGGGATGTAGGTGATGTTGAGGTAACCAGAAAAGTCATAGCGGCCAGATAGGTAGGCAAATACGCCCATGGCTGCCCCCGCAATGGCGGTGGTTCCTGCGGCTAATCCGTCGATGCCATCGGTGAGGTTGACGCCGTTTGACACCGCCGTGATGATGAAAATGACTACCAGGAGATATACCAGACGCCCCAAAATGTCAGCATCGACGAAATTCTTGAGGATGATCACCTTGGAGTAGTCAAACACGTAGTCTTTGAAAAAGGGAAAATCCGTGGTGTAGATGAAGCTGCGATCTTTGGGACCGAATAGCTCACTGGCGATGGACTTGCGATCTGCTTGCGGGACGCGAATGATTTTCTCCTGCGGCTTCCGGCTTCCGTCTGCCTGACGAACATTCCGAACCACCCGATAGGTCCCCAACTGCTCATATCGAGTCCCGTCAGGACTTTCCAGAAAGCTTTCTCCTTCTATCTCGATCAATTCATCGCCCCGCTGAAACCCCACTTCTTGCAAGGCCTGACTGGGACGAATCTTGTTCAGCTGGGTGAGATGCGCCCGGCTCCCCATGAAATCGGGGTGGAACAACATGGTCAGTCCCACAATCAAACCCAAGCCAACCTGACCGATCAATTTGAACTTGCCTTTCAGGCCCGCTTTGTCCTTTTTGAACACCTTGATGTAGTCATCCACGAAGCCAATCACGCCCATCCAAATGGTGCCCAGCAACAGCAGCCAGACATAGCCATTTTTGATGTCCGCCCACAATAAAGTGGGGATGATGATCGCGGCCACAATGATAATGCCTCCCATGGTTGGGGTGCCAGCCTTGGAGGCATGATCCGGACCGACATCGTTGGATCGGACCACTTCACCGATTAGGTTCTTTCTCAGTACGTCAATGAGCTTTTTCCCGATCAACAGAGAGATGATGAGGGAAAATATGATGGATAGAATCGCCCGGAACGTGATGTATCGAAACACCCCGAATCCAGGGATATCGTAGATTTCATTCAGCCAGTCCAGTAGGTAGTATAGCATGGGTTGGTTCTTCTAGTTAGCGGTAAATAATCCCTGCAATTCCTCCCGGTCATCAAAAGGATGTTTGACCCCCTGGATCTCCTGATAGGTCTCATGCCCTTTCCCCGCTACCAGCACCACATCCTGAGTCTGAGCCAATGCTACCGCCGTTCTGATCGCTTCTCGTCGGTTCTCAATGCGGAGAACTTTTCTTCGAAGGGAGAGCGGCACCCCTTCCCACATCTCTTCCAGAATTACTTCAGGATCTTCGGTCCGCGGATTGTCTGAAGTCAGCACTACCCGATCAGAGCGTTCTGCAGCCAAATGGGCCATGATGGGACGCTTGGCTCGATCTCGATCTCCTCCACAGCCCACTACGGTGATCAAGCCTTCTCCATCTACCTGAATATTTCGAATGGTATCCAGCACATTTTTCAGCGCGTCGGGCGTATGTGCATAGTCCACGATTCCTGTACGCTTCCCATCTGTGGATTTGATCACTTCGAATCGACCGGGCACTCTTTGCAAACCGCTCAAGGCCTTCAAGACTTCGCGTTTGTTCAATCCCAACTCGACAGCCGCAGCATACACCATCAGCAGGTTGTAGGCATTGAAATGGCCAAGCAGTTGGAACCACACCTGTTCTCCATCCATGTCCATCAGTAGGCCTTCCAAGCTGTTTTCCAGTACTTTGGCGTGGTAATTCCCCCGACGTTGGAGGCCAAAGGTTTTAACCGTAGCTGCTGTATTCTGCACCATCACCCGACCGTTCTTGTCATCCAAATTCACCAGAGCGATTGCGTTTTTCCCTAAGGAATCAAACAACTGCTTCTTGGCCTGGATGTAGGCTTTGAAACTGCCATGATAGTCCAGATGATCGTGGGTAATGTTGGTGAACAAGCCCATTTTGAAAGGAATGCCTTCTACCCGACGCTGTACCAAGGCATGGCTACTGACTTCCATGAAGCAGTATTCACACCCCACTTCTACCATCTCCGCAAAGAGACGGAACAACTGCCCTGGATCGGGCGTGGTATGACTGCTGGGGTACACTTCTTCTCCCACCTTGTATTCGATGGTAGAAATCAAGCCCGACAAATAGCCCAAGCGGTTGAACAAGCGATGAAGCAAGGTAACCGAAGTGCTTTTGCCATTGGTGCCAGTAATCCCGATCACCTGCAAGTGGCGGAGTGGATGCCCATAATAGCGGTCATACAATCCGGCCAATTCCTTTTGGGAATCAGCGACGGCCACGCCTGTTACATGCGCAGCGAGGTTTTCAGGAATTTCTTCCGCCAACACTGCAATAGCGCCTTGTTGAACTGCCTTTTCAATAAACTGGTGGCCATCCACCTGGGTACCTTTGATCGCTACAAAGAGATCTCCGACCCCAATATTTCGTGAGTCAAACTCTATCTTCTGAATGTCCACATCCAGGTTTCCCTGGGTGGCGATGAGCGGTATGGATTCGATCAGTTGGTTCAGTTTCATGGCTTAGCCTAAAAAAAGAGTGATCGAATTGTCCTCGCTTAACTTATATCCAGGCAAAAGCGACTGGCGTCGTACCCGCCCTAAGCCCTGAATGTATACTTTCACCCCCATTTTCTCCATGAGGTACATGGCGTCTCGACCGCTCATGCCTCTGAGGTTGGGAACTACTTTTTCTTCCAACTCCAATGGCTTCAGATTGACCTGATGCCCATTGGCTTCGGCGGCGACCCAATCGCTGCCAGGTACCTGACTCGTGGTGATGCCCAAGGTGGGATATACCACCTCCGCGTTGTGCGCAAACATCACATTGGGCGCAGGTTTCTCAGAAGGCTTTCCATCTTCATCTAAAGAAGGAGGCCGAATCAATTCCTGATCCATTCGATAGATTTCTTCCGCGATGTCCCGAAAAATCGGAGCGGCCACCCGACCACCAGAAGCATAGTTGCCTTCGGGCTCGTCGATCATGATGTAGAGTGAATAGCGAGGTTCATCTGCGGGGAAAAACCCGCCAAAGGAAGCTCGGTATTCCCGTACATAGCCTACCCCAACTTTGGTCTTGCGAGCCGTACCCGTCTTGCCTGCCACTTTGAATGGCATATTGCGGAAGGCTCGCTTGGCTGTTCCATATTGCACAACGGCCTTGAGCAGTTCCCGAGAGCGAATCGCCGTGAATTCGGAGACCATTTCTTCATTGAGGACTTCTGGCCCAAATTGTTCCTGGATGCGGGAGTCTTGGCGAATTTCCTTGACGATCCAAGGGCGCATCAGCTTTCCATTGTTGGCGATGCCATTGTAGAAGGTCGCCATTTGCAGCGGTGTCACCATTAAGGAATAGCCGTACGATTGAGAAGGTAAGGTGGCGATGTTCCAATCCTCATCCTCTGGCTGGATCAGTCGTGGCTTGGGCTCTCCCACCAATTGGGTATTGACGATATCGCCAAATCCAAAAGCCTTCAAATGCTGATGATAATTCTCGGGCTGGTCTCCATACATGTTGTTGATCGTCATGGAGATCCCCACGTTACTGGAGTAAGCAAAGACTTCTTCAAAGGAGATTTCCCCGTAAGCTTTGCCGTTGTCGGTTACTTCTTTGTCATCGTACATGATGACCCCGCTACCCGTATTGACGGTATCACACAGATCGATCAAATCGTCTTCCATCAAGGCCGCAGCGGATGCCAACTTAAAGGTAGAACCAGGTTCGATCTGCGTAGCCACTGCGTGGTTTAAGGTTTCAGGATAGTTGGCAATGGCCTTGATTTTGCCAGTCTTCACCTCCATGAGAATGGCGACCCCATGATCGGCAAAATTTTGTTTCACCCCTTTTTCCAAGGCACGCTCCACCACATCCTGCATGTCAACATCGAGGGTTGTCGTGATGTCATAGCCATCGGTCGAGGCTTCTTTACCAAAATGATCCAGCGGAACATAAGATCCGCCGACTACCTTCTGAGCGAGGAGGTAGCCATCCCTTCCGCGCAGATCGCGGTTGTAGGAATATTCGATGCCGCGCAGCGCAACGGTATCGTCAATGATTTTCCCCAAGGTAATCCGTGCCAGATCGCCCATGGGATAATAGCGTTCGTTGTGAAATTTTTCGACCACCAGTCCACCATCCATGCGTCCCCAACGCAGAATGGGCCATTCCCGCACCATTTCTAACTCTTTGAAATTGAGTTTCTGCCGACTCAGGTAAATGTGTCGGTCTCCGGTACGGAGGGCTTCCATGATCCGGTTGTACACCTTGAGGGTATCCCGGCTTTCTTCGGAATCAAAATGAGTGGTGAATTGGAGGGAAAGCTGATAGAGCGAATCCCGAAATCCGATCCAAGATGCAGTATCCAGAACCGAAGGGTCCATGCCCACCCGATAGAAGGGCAGGCTAGTCGCCATGATCGAGCCATCCTCGGCGAGGATGTTGCCCCGATCGGCAACTACTTTTTTGAAGAACACCTGTTCTTCGATGCCTTTACGGACCCACTTTGCTTGGTTGAGCTGGAGAGCGCTTACCCGAAGCAAAATGAACACTCCAAAGAGCAGAAATGCTCCAAGAAGAATATAGACCCGGCCTAAGATATGATTTGATACTTTCTTCATGAGTAACATGCTAACCACCGAAATGGTGTCTGGACAATACCAGATATGGGCCAAATCCCCGGCCGGTGAGCAATCGGCAGGGGTAGAAAGGACGGAGCGAATGAGCGGGCTAGAGAGCTAGCGAATACGGGATTCGTGGACTAGGAAAGTAAGAAGGGGTTGTTCGTTAGTTGGTCAATCAAAAGTGATGCGGAAAAAGAAACTTAGCTGTATGGTTTGAGTATCTGTCGGTCTTAGTTGATTATTCGAGGGACAAGCTATCTGGCACGGTCATCGCGACCATAGATTCCGAAAGACTTGCGTCAAACCGCTGTTCAGGATTTCGCTCAGCTGGTTCCAGGCGTTTCAGCGGCATCTCTACTCCCCGGACAATCTTGTAAGCTGGTTCATAGAGGGGGCGTAGGCCCAGGGTATCCACTTGCTCTCGCACTTCAGCAAACCGCATGTCGGCATGCAAGGTGGATTGCTTCAGTAGGTATCTGGATTTCAGATCTTTGACCGAAACTCGGTAGGCTTCCATCAATTTGACTTGCTTTTCAGCCTGGTAAGAATTCCAGATGTAGAACAGGCCGATCACGACCAGAAAGAGCGAAAAGCGCAAGTAGTCATCTACTTTGCGGGAGGAGAGTCCCTGACGTTTGGTGCGCTTGGTTGACATAAGTGGTTTGGTTCTGAAAGTGAGTTATGGTTGACGTATTTCGATTCTTTCTGCGATTCTCAGCCGGGCGCTTCTGGCTCGGCTATTGCGTTGGATTTCTGCTTCTGAAGGCTGGATGGCCTTGCGAGTGATCAATTTCCAGGGAGTCAAAGGCCGACCATAGAGGTCTTTTTCCAATTTGTCCTGAAAATTTCCTGAGCGGAGAAAGCGTTTCACCATGCGGTCTTCCAATGAATGATAGGCAATCACTGCCAGCCTCCCACCGATCTTCAGTCGATGCATGGCTCCCACGAGCAAGTGCTCCAGCCCCTCCATTTCCCCGTTGACTTCAATTCGCAAGGCCTGAAACACCTGAGACAAGTATTTGGTCTTGCGCTTCGATGGCACACAGGACTGAATCAAGGTTTCCAATTGCTTGGTCGATTGAATTCTGGCCCCTTCCCTCTCTTCGACGATGATGCGAGCCAACTTTCGTGAATTGCTGATCTCTCCATATCGCCAAAACATCTGCGCCAATTCCGCCTCTTCCCATTCATTCAGCACATCTGCCGCCGTTTCTCCTACTGCTGGATTCATCCGCATATCCAACGGACCATCAAACCGATGACTGAATCCCCGCGCTGGTGTATCAATCTGATGAGAGGAAATTCCCAAATCTGCCAGGATTCCATCCACTCGATTCCACCCCTTCTCCTCCAACACTTTTTCAAGGAACTTAAAGTCTTCCCTTACTATAGAGAAGCGATTATCTGAAATTGCATTGTCGTGTGCTTCAGGATCTCGATCAAATGCCAATAATTCTCCCTCTTCCAACTCCTGAAGCAAGGCTCCACTATGCCCTCCGCCGCCAAAGGTCACGTCTACATAGCGACCATTTTTATTTCCGATCAAGCCCTCTACTGATTCCTGTAGCAAAACCGGAATGTGATAGGACTCATTCATTTTCTTCCCCCATTACCTCCTCCGCTAAATCTTCTAGCTCAAAGCCAGGATCATCCATGATGCTCTCGTAAGCGGCTTTATCCCAAATCTCCACCCGGTCAATCTGTGCCACCAACACCATCTCCTTCTCCAACTTTGCATACTCCATCAAGCGCTTTGGCACCAACACCCGACTGCTTCCATCCAAGGCTACTTTCATCGCGCCATTCAAGAATACCCGCAGAAAAGTCCGGTTTTTCTTGACGTAAGGACTCTTGGCTTTCAGCCTGGCCAATTCCGCTTCCCACACAGGAATCGGAAACAATACCAGACACTGATCGAGGCCTTTGTTGATGACGAATTCCCCCTGCAATTCCTCGGGGAGCTGCTTACGTAGATTCGAGGGCATCAGGAAACGCCCCTTCGTATCTAGCTTGCATTCATATTCCCCTATCAAAGAATTCATCACGCAGGTAACCTAAAATCAGTTCCCCAACTTACCATTTTCTCCCACTTCTTCCCACTTTTTTACCCACTTTTTTCCACAAAAGTTTACCCCGCCTCCAATTTGCTAAAAAATAAAGTTCAATACAAATAAATGCCATCAAAGTTAGTCCAAAAATCTAATAATAATGGTCAATTTGCTTTTTTATTGAGCAAAGCATC
>JBCCCJ010000025.1:0-12713 GCA_039033615.1 Bacteroidota bacterium | reverse complement strand
GCCAAAAAAGCCCAGGCCAGTTGGTCAAGGGTGCCGCTTGCTGATCGGGTGGCGTGCATCGCTCGTTTTTCAGCATTGCTGAATCAAGAAGCCGACCAATTGGCCTTGACCCTGAGCCAGGAAATGGGAAAACCCCTCCAACAAGCAAAAGGAGAAATCCAAGGAGCCATGGGGCGGATCTCCTTTTTTGTGGAGCAATCTGAAGCATACTTGGCAGACGAGTGGGTCAACGATCAGGAGATGATTGCCTGGGATCCTTTGGGGGTCATTGGGAACATTTCCGCCTGGAATTATCCGTATTTGGTGGGCGTAAATGTGTTTGTTCCGGCCTTGATCGCAGGCAATGCGGTGCTGTACAAACCCTCTGAATATACCAGCCTCACTGGGCTGCACATCGAGCGATTGCTACATCAGGTAGGCATTCCCCCACAAATCTTTCAGATGGTTACTGGTGGCGCCCAAGCCGGGGAAACTTTGCTGGATCTCCCGCTAGACGGCTATTTTTTCACGGGTTCCAACCGCACGGGGCAGCATATTTATCAGCGGGTGGCCCCCAAAATGGTCCCTTGCCAGATGGAGCTGGGGGGCAAAGATCCCTTGTACGTAACGGCTGACAATGTCAACATCGAAGAAGTAGCGGCGGCAGCAGCGGAAGGGACTTTTTACAATGCCGGGCAGAGTTGTTGCGCGGTGGAGCGAGTGTACGTGCATGAATCGGTGTACGATCCTTTTGTGGAGGCCTTTGTGGAGGAAACGCGCAAGCTCAAGGTCGGCGATCCCCTGGCAGAGGATACCGATATGGGCCCCTTGGTGAGGGCCGAGCAAGTGGATTTTTTGCAACAACAGGTGGGGGAAGCTTTGCTACAAGGAGGGCAAGTTTTGGTTGGAGAGGAACGCTGGGAGGGCACCGGGCATTACTTCATCCCGACAGTGGTAGGGGAGGTAACCCATCGCATGAGGTTGATGCAGGAGGAGTCCTTTGGTCCCGTCATTGGGATACAGAAGGTGCGGAGTGATGAGGAAGCAGTCCGTTTGATGTTGGATACCCCCTATGGATTGACCTCTGCGGTCTATGCTGACCATTGGGAGAAGGCCGAGCCAATCCTGCGGCAAATGAACAGTGGATCAGCCTATTGGAATTGCTGTGATCGCTTGAGACCGAGTTTGCCTTGGTCTGGCCGAAAGCATTCTGGCATCGGCAGTACGCTTTCTTACCTCGGGATTCGCGCCTTCGCTCAGCCCAAGGCTTTTCACCTTGCGGGGAAACGGTGAGGCTCAGAACATGCTGAAAATGGCAACCGCAAGCACAGCCACCACCCCAATGACCGCCCACACGCGGGTCCGCTCCTGCTTATGCTGAGATTTGAGCTCGCTCAATTCCAATTGGAGTTCGTTATAATCCAGGATTTTTTGGAGGCTCTGCTCCACCTGTACCGGAAAAAACTGGTTCTTGATGACGTAATCGGTCGCGCCCTTTTTTAGGGTCTCTACCGCTACCCCAATCTTTTCCTGGGAAGAAAGCATCAGGACTTTGGTTTGGGGAGCTTGCTCCTTGATCTTCATCAGGACTTCTTTCCCGTTCATGTTGTTTTCCCCCATGTAATAGTCCAGAATTACAAAATCTGGCGCAGGGTCAAAGGCTTCTAAGGCGGCTTCTCCTCTCGGAAAGGCTTCTACTTGTAGCCGTTCGTCCTGGGACAAGCGCTTGGTCAGAATGCGGCAGACCATGGGCTCATCATCTACCACAAAGGTCCGATAAGTATGTTTTGACTGAGTACTCATGTTCACGAAGAAATGGATGAATGGTCCTCATTGAGGGATTGAAGGGTACGTTTTAGGACATGGACTTCTTGGTTGAGATCAAGGAGTCGCAGAAAAAAATTAATGAAATGCCCCTACCAAGGAGCATCGACAAGGCGTTCGATATAAGAGGGCGTCGTTGGGATCGGTCTCATGTTACTTGATCAGGATTCAAAAAGGGGGAAACTGACTTGGTGTGTTTACCTCGAAATGAATTGATTGTCTTGATTAAATTCTGTGAGGCGTTGGTCAAGTGTGTGAATCCGTTTTTGTTGTCCGTAGTATCGAACCACGATGAACAGTTGAGTGGCCAGAGAACCGAACAACACGAGGCTGATGCCCAAGAAGGGCGCTTCATATTCCCGTAAGCCAAACATGAGGCTCACGAGCAATAGGTTGGCGAGATAGATGATGGCACTGGCCTTGCCATGGGACAGACCGAACTTGAGGAGTTCGTGATGGACGTGGGTTTTGTCAGGCGAAAAGGGAGACTTGCCTTTGGAGATGCGCAAGATGGCCACCCTGACCAGATCAAGCACTGGAATGAGAATCACGCCCAGGACAAATAAAGGCGGAGATACCAAACGGAAAGATCCATAAGAAAGAGGATTGGCAACCACAATCTTGAGACTGAAAACCGCCACCGCAAAGCCCAGGAGCAGTGACCCCGTGTCCCCCATGAACATTTTCTTGGGGTAAGAATTGAAGTTGAAGCGGAGAAAAGCTAGCAAAGCACCCGAAATCCCAAAAGAAAGCACCGCATATTCCGTTTCCCCCAATACCCACAAAATGCTCCCCAGTGTCAGGCAATTGATCCCGCCTAATCCGCCAGCCAACCCATCAATGCCATCAATCAGGTTGAACGCATTGGTGATGCCTACGAGCAGGAGGACAGAGAGGGGCATGCCAATCCAGGCGGGAATGGCCTGGATCCCCAAGATCCCAAATCCTCGATTCAGCCATAGCCCTGATCCTACCACTAAGGAAGCCGCGCCGATTTGAATGATGAGCTTCGGAAGCGCCTCCATAGGCACCAGATCATCTTTGATGGCCATCACAAACAGAAACAGCAAGGCCACAAATACGAACTTCATGTCGCCAGTAATACCTGCTGGCGCCCAAAACAATAAGGCGATTATGGCGCCAAATCCTACCCCTACGCCGCCTAAACTGGGAATTGCTTGGGTATGCACCTTCCGGTCATCAGGGGCATCAAATAATTTCTTTGCGTAGGCCACCTCTAAGATCTGTGGCATGACCAAAAAACTCCCCACAAAACCAGTGAGAAGGGACATACCTAGCAACCACAACGAGTCCTCCATTTCTAAAATTTTTCCTTACATCGAAATTAACACAAGGTTAATCTATTTCGATTAATAGGAAAAATAGAAATTCAGGGGAAAATTACATCTCTGCCAGCTGGTCTGTCAGGAAACAATCTGCTCCGTGGATACAGGGAATGTGCTGTCAGCCAGTTCGATGACAGAAAAGGGGGCTTCCCCAACATGGAATCATCCGAATCGGAACCCAAGCAGAACTGTTCACCAGGCTTGTACCTTCACCTGATGGCGAAAACCGTCCGCATCCTCAATTTGGATGAGGGAGGCTTGGGACAAATCTCCCGTCATAGGCAAATCAAATGCTTCTCCTGGTTGAGGCAAGAATGGGTCAAATGCCTTCAGCAAACGGCCCTGACGATCCAAGACCTGAATCAAGACAGGCGCCTCTTCCCATACCTCATATTCCACCGTGATCGCTTGCGCTTGGGCATTGGAAAAGGCGCGAACATAGGTGCTTTCTTGAGAAGAACTGACCCGCATTCGACTGAGCATGGCCTGACCTCCCGGTACAAAACTACTCACCGGAGAATAAGGGCCCGCACCATGATCAAACGTGGCTCGAACCCGGAATAGGTATCGGGTACCCGGTTGCAAGGCAAAGAGATTGGTTTCGGGCTGGTTGACGATTTTGGAGAAAATCCGGCGGGAACCTGCTTCTTTGTACTGCAAATGATAGCGCAGGGCGCCAGGAACTGCTTGCCATACCAGACTGGCTTGCTGATCTCCTACAGAACTGGCTTCTAGCCCCCAGGGAATGGTTTCACTTGCTTCCAATACGTCCGCCACGGGTTGACAGCCTCGGGTTTCAAATCGCTGGGTCGTAGAAAATCCCGTGTTCGCATATTCTTTGACCCCTTCTACCTGCCACTCGTATTCGGTGCAACTGAGCAGACGAGTGGTATTTACGTAACTGTTGACAAAGGTCCGGGTCGCCCAACGAGGGCTCCCTACCGGGCGAATCCGCACCCGATAAAACTCAGCCCCGGCAATCTCTCCCCAACTCAGCGCCGCATCGGTAACCCCCACACTGTTGACATATAAATCCTCAGGCGGAGCAAAGGCCAATACCGGTTCTGGCTCCAGGCGAATGAGCGCGGGAGAAGTCAACAACGACTCCCGAGCGCCTCTGCTAGCGAACAATGCACGCATCCGATTGGCCTGGCCTCTGGTGAAAAGATTCATACAAGCATCATCCGTATAGTCCATGAAATTCTGGACCATATCTGGGGAACCGCACGACTCTGCATGATGAATGCAACCATGGTGAGGCCGTTCTGCCAACGGGGTATCATCTACGAAGTCATCGGTGCCACAAGGCCCATCTCCCCAAATGTGGCGAAGATTGAGCCAATGACCGACTTCATGCGTGGTGGTACGGCCTTGGTTGAAAGGGGGTCGAATGGTGCCGGTAGTTCCGAAAAAGCGATAGCTGATGACGACTCCATCTGTTTCCATCGGACCACCGGGGAATTGAGAATAGCCCAAAATCCCAGATCCCAGATTACACACCCAAATATTGAGGTAATCGCTGGTAGGCCAGGCGTCCACTCCGCCCATGGCGCTATACTTGACGGCGTTGCTGGAGGAGTAAAAAACGGTGCGTTTGGTGCGGTTTCTGGTGATCCCGGTGGTGGGCCGACCTTGTGGGTCAAAGTCCGCCAACTGAAAACGGATGTGGGGATTTCCCGCTACCCCGAAAAACTGAGGATCGGTATTGGACCGATCAGGATTCATGCGCTGAAAGTCCTCGTTCAGGACATCTAACTGCGAATAAATCTGCGCCTCACTGATGTTCTGCAATTCGTTGTGGTGGACAACATGGATCACCACCGGAATCACCACCGTGGAGGTGTCCTGGCCGATGTTTTTGGCGACGAGTTGGGTGGAGCGCTCAATGCGCTGAATTTCGTATCGGAGATTGGGATTCGCATCTAGTTGATCCTCCAGGTATTCCATGGTGCCGCAGGAGCGGGTTTGAGCATCAGCAGATTGGTACCAGCCAATGAATCCCCATGTCAACAACACAAAGATGCGGGAAAGAGCAGGCAGGGTAAGGTCCGACATAGCAAGCGGGTTGGTCTAATTGATCAGGTTTCAAAAATGAACGATACCACAAGGGGAGAATCGTTCCAACGCTACAGAAAGCTGCTATAGAAGGTCGAATAGCAAGGATGGGGAGGTAGATGGTTGAACGGGAGGGGCTGTGATAATGTTTCAGGCATCCGTTGGAAATGAAGATCCGTGCCTCTTTTGAATATAGAACAACCAACTGAGGCCAAACCCTCTTGAAAAGAGACGAGAGAACCAGGTTGGGAACTCCGGTAGAAGATTCCATTGCTGTTGATACAACCGATCCCACATAAAGGGACACCCTACATCAAGCGAAAGATGCTTACTTTTGTACCCTCTTTATCTCTCTCATGACCAAACGAATAGACTGGCTGGTATTTCGCGCATTTCTCGGGCCTTTTGCCGTGAGCCTGCTGGTCATCCTGTTCATTCTGGTGATGCAGTTCATGTCCTTGTATATGAATGAAATCACCAATAAGGGCCTGCCCCCGGAAGTCTTTGGCAAACTCTTTTTCTATGCTAGTGGCCGTTTGGTCTTGACAGCTTTGCCAGTGGCGCTGATGGCAGGTGCCCTGATGGCCTTTGGCAACATGGGAGAGCACAACGAACTGGCGGCGATTAAGTCCTGCGGGATCAGTTTGCTCAAGATCATGCGCTCCGTGATGTGGGTTTCGGTTCTGCTCACGGCCTTTTCGCTCTGGGTGTCCTTTGACATCATTCCCCAAGCCAACCTCAAATTTTTCAGCCTTCTTTACGACGTACAACGCAAAAAACCCGACGTCGCCATCAAGCCCGGCCACTTCTATTCAGACATTGATGGCTATGTGATTCGGGTGTCGGACAAGGACAACCAAAGCGGTACCCTTTATGACATTCGCATCTACAACCATACCGAAAACCGGGGCAATAACGATGTGGTAGTCGCAGATTCCGCGCGGATGACGCTCCAAAATGGGGTGCTGCGGATGACGCTCTATCAGGGAATTCGCTATGAAGACTATCGGGCAGAAAACGAAAAACCCAACAACAAACCGCATGGCCGGACCTATTTTGATTCCCTCTACTACCGATTTCCGCTGGAGGGATTTGATCTAAGCCGTACCGATGAAAGTTTGTTCCGACACCAGATTACCCTGACCTATGACAAATTGGTCGATGCGATAGACAGCCTGGATGTGGTGGAGCGGAATTACGTCCGTAAGGCTACCAAACAGTTGGGGCGATACAACAAGGTCGATTCTTCCTTTTTCTATTATACGCGGGATACCCTGGGCACCTTGTCCACCCTGATCGCAAAAAAAATGGAGCCCGAGGACAACATCCTGTTGTGCTATGAAATGGAATATCCCGAGGAAGCCGTCGGGCGGGCAATCACCAATGCGCGGGCGATCAAAAGCTATACCGAGTTCATGATCAAAAAGCAGGAAGACCAGCAAAAGGCTGAGAACCGCTACAACTATGAATTCCATTTCCGGTACGCGCTGCCCTTCAACTGTATGGTCTTCATCTTGATCGGAATTGCTTTTGGGGCGATCATTCGGAAGGGAGGCCTCGGGCCGTCAGCCTTGATCTCCTTGACCTTATTTATGGCGTTTTACATATTGACCACCTATGGGAAAAAATTCGCCAAAGAAGGCGTCATAGCCCCTTGGTTGGGCGCGTGGTTATCGGTGATTGTGTTTGCTCCGCTGGCCTTGATCCTGATTTATCAGGCGACCATGGATGCCAAATTGCTGAGCGAAAGTTTCTGGGCTTCGATTCGGGATCGGATGTACGAAAATCGCTTCCTGCGACCCATTGCCTTTGTACTATATGACAGCCCCTTGACCACTGTATTCAGTTGGATTGGCCGAAATGGGATGATGTTGGGCTTTTTGTTGCGGCTGCTCGCCAACGTTTTCACCTTACCGGTGGGCATCCTGATCGTTCCTTATGTCGTCTGGGACCCGGACCGAGGCCAAGAAGCCCGCACCGAAAGCAAACGTCGGAGGCTCCGCCCTTTCCGTTGGTTGAAACAGAAGCTAACCGCCAATCCATCTGCCTCAGAGGAATCAGCACCTGGGGCTCCCCCGCAAACAGAACCGGTTCAAGCACAAGAGTCAGATTGGCAACAAGTGAAAAAAAGCTGGAACTTGCTGGTCCTTAGATCCTTGGGAAAAAAGCCTAAAAAGGATTCAGAGGAAGGCTGATTTGTGTAAGTTTGGGGAAACCTGCTAGCAATGAATCGAATTCCCTTTCTGTTGATCCTCATGGCAAGCTGCCTGATGTGGGCTTGCCAATCTTCAACCAGTTCCACTTCTCCTCCGGAGCCCTTCTATGACTACGACGTGGAGGCTCGCCTGACCGAAATGGGCATCGTGTTGCCAGAAGTTTCCACTCCAGTTGCCAATTATGTCAATGCCGTCACCACCGATGGGAATTTGCTCTTTTTGGCGGGCAAAGGTCCCAAACAAGCCGATGGAACCTATCTCACCGGAAAATTGGGTGCTGACCTGAGCATCGAAGAAGGGCAGGCTGCGGGCCGTTTGGCTGCGATCAACCAATTGGCGGTGCTCAAAGCAGAGCTAGGGGACCTCAACCGCGTCAAGCGCATCGTCAAAGTCGTCGGGATGGTGAATGCCACCCCCGATTTTGAGAATCATCCGCAGGTCATCAATGGCTTCTCCAATCTCATGGTGGAGGTCTTTGGTGAAAGGGGCAAACACGCCCGAGCCGCAGTCGGAATGGGATCGCTCCCTTTCAACATCGCCGTGGAGGTCGATGTGGTGGTGGAAATTGAATAAGGGAATATCTGCTCATTTCGCACTCACCTTGCGGGCGATTCGCCGAAACAGCCAAGGAGCGTAGCGTTTGAAATAGACCATGATGGTATCCACTTTGCCCACCTGAATTTCTGGTTTTTGTTTGCGCAAGGCGTTCAGAATCACGGAAGCACAATCTTCTGCAGTCATGCCTTTGGCTTGGCCAGGGTCCATTTCGCCATGCTTGCTACCGTCTTTGGTGATGGCATGGAGGGAAATGTCAGTGCGAATGCGGCCGGGATTGACCAGGGTAACGCGAAGCCCCTGATCGTAGGTTTCCAGGGCCAGGCTTTCAAAGAAGCCATGTAGCGCATGCTTGCTGGCTGCATAGGCCGAGCGAAGGGGAAAGCCAAATTTCCCCGTCAAACTGGTGATGACAGCGATTTGTCCCTTGCCTTGTTCCAGCATATAGGGCAGCACCGCCTTGGTGAGAGCGACTTGCCCAAAGTAGTTCACCTCCATGATGCGGCGATCGACTGATAAAGGCGTTTCTGCAGTGAGCGAGCGCTGAGAAATGCCACCATTGTTGATCAGCACATCAATCCGGCCATGCGCTGCCTGTACCTGTTGGGCCTTCTGAGCCATGCCCTCGGGATCAGTCAAATCCAACGGCAATACATGAGCATTGCTGCCGATTTCCTGAGCGACCCGCTGCAATTCCGCTTCCCGGCGGGCAGACAAAATTACTGTAGCCCCTTGCTTTGCCAAGGATTTTGCTAGGGCTTCTCCAATGCCAGAAGACGCACCCGTGACCCAGGCAATTTGTTGATCGAAATAGCTCATGCAGCAAAGATAGGGAAAGCAGAGAGATGTATGTCTGGGACTGGCCCTTCGCCAGCGGCGAGCGACCTAACAGCTTTGCCTGGAAAAGCGGGCTGGAGAAGCTGTTAGGTCTGAACAGTCTCGGGATCTGCGATCGTAGGCTTCTGAAATGAAAAATGAAAAACTGCAAAATGAAAAATGACAAATGAAAAAGGGACATCGCTTCAGGCCCTTCGCCTGCGGCGAGCGACCTAACAGCTTTGCCTGGAGAAGCGGGGCGGAAGAAGCTGTTAGGTCTGAACAGTCTCGGGATCTGCGATCGTAGGCATTTGAAATGAAAAGTGAAAAACCGCAAAATGATGAATGAAAAAGGGACATCGCTTCAGGCCCTTCGCCTGCGGCGAGCGACCTAACAGCTTTGCCTGGAAAAGCGGGCTGGGAGAAGCTGTTAGGTCTGAACTGTCTCGGGATCTTTGATCGAAGGCTTTTGAAATGAAAAACCGCAAAATGAAAAATGATGAATGAAAAAGGGTCCTCCTCACGGGCCTTTCGCCTGCGGCGAGCGAGAGGTGCCTAGAGGGTCGACCGAAGGGAGAGTCCGCAGCGAAGCGGAGGACGGAACGCCAGTGAACCCCGGCAGGGACCGACCCCGAAATGGCGGCACGGCCATTTCGGGGACTCGCCCAACTCCTCCTTTTCCCCTTTCAGCCGCAAATGTTGGTACAATCCTCCAAAAATGCCGATATTTCGGCACTTGATACAGTTGCTAGCCGCGCATGACCCAACCCGCTTCTATCCTATTTCTGGCTGCAGATCCCTCGGATTCGGGGCGATCCCGGCTGGATCAGGAGTATCGCGAGGTCAAGGAAGCGCTCAAATTGGCTCGTCATCGGGACGCATTTCGCTTGGAAAATGAGTGGGCGGTCAAGCCCAAAAGCATGCGCAACGCCTTGCTGGAGCATCATCCGATGATTTTGCACCTGGCAGGTCAGAGCAATGAAGTGGGCATTTTGCTGGAAGGACGGGCGGGGAAGGCGCAGGCTGTACCTCCGGATGTGTTGGCGGGCTTGCTGGAGTTGTTTCAGGGCGAATTGGAATGGGTGGTGCTGAGCGGTTGTCTGGAAGAAAACCAGGCCAGCGCGATCAGTGAGGTCATTCCGAATGTGATCGGCTTGGCAGGCAGTCTGAGCCCGGATCAGCGGATCGAAGCGGCGGTTTCCATCTATGACGCCATCGGAGCCGGGAAAACCGGGGCGGGCTTCATCGCGAAATTGGCTCAGTTGAGTGGACGCATGGCAGGCGGGACGGCCGATCAGGTGCAATTGTTTCAGGCGGGGAAACGGGTGGATATGAGCAAGGCAGATGATGCCGCCACCCAGAAGGATCGGTCGCAGGAGCCCTTGCGTTCCGAATATGTGAGCCATCAGACGGCCTTTGAATGTGATCGGACGCCCCAGCATGACCGCTTTCGGGAGGTGTGGGAGCGGGAGGAGCAGCCCTTTTTCTTTTTTCTGTTGCACGGAGATGATCCGCAGTCGCATCACGGCCTGATTCGGCGCTTTCATCAGCTGTATTTGTTGGAGGAGGACGAACCGCGCTTGACGCCGCGCTACAAATTGGTGCTGGATCACCTGCTGAGTGAGCAAGCCTATCAGGATGCGATTCGGAGTCAGTTGTTCGCCGAAATGCGCCAGGTGAAACTGCTCAAACTGCCGGACGAGCAAGAAATGGCGGCGCTCTACAAAAAGTTGAGTCGCAAGCAGGTAGAAAGCGTGGCGGTGGAAATCCGGGTGCGGAGTTCGCACTGGAAGGAGTTCACGCCCCGGCTCTTTGACTGGTTTGTGAACCAATATTGCCGCTTGAAAAACGAGGCCGCTTTTGGGCCGACCTTTTACTTTTTTCTGAGCATCATTTATGATCGCAGCGCGGACCATCAGATTCTGGTGGATCGCATCCGCGAGGAACTGCCCCAACTGAAGGGCTGCACCATACTAGAAGAACTTGAACCTGTTTCAACATCTGACATCATGACCTGGATCGACCAACACCTCAGCAGCAATCCGATTCGCCAGCAGCAATTGTGGAAGCGCTATTTCCCGGAAGACCGAACTACCTACGATATGGCCGAGGTGGAATTGCGGCTGGATAAGATGGTGGATAAGGAGCCGAAGGGGTGAGAGAGGTCAGAAGTCAGACCGATACCCTGTCAGAACGCTTCGCTGTCAGAGGAAATGCCAAAAGATCGAAGATAGCCCCCTCCGCTTCCCGGAGTCTGAGGACTTGCTGCAGATGGTAGGGCGGGAAGCGAAGGGGGGGGGGGATGAACAGAAACAAAGAGGGGCAGAACCTAACATGCAGGCTTTTCGATTGAAAAGGAGATTCTTTTAACCGCAAAATGAAAAATGAAAAACCGCAAAATGTAAAAGTTTGCCTTGGCAATTTTCTTTCGAACTACATTCACTAACTCCCTAGAAACCAGTCAACCAGTCAACCAGTCAACCAGTCAACCAGTCAACCAGTCAACCAGTCAACCAGTCAACCAGTCAACCAGTCAACCAGTCAACCAGTCAACCAACCCACCGAAACTACTTCCTCATGGAATCTCATCATATCATTCCTCCTACAACGACCATCAATCTGCGGGACATTCAGCCTTCGGAGTATGTCCTGTCCAAGGGCTTGAAAGACGCGGTGCAAGTCGCGCTGGCTTTGGAGCAACCGCTGCTGATCACCGGTGAGCCGGGTACGGGCAAAACTCGTCTGGCTCATCGGGTGGCGCATGACCTGCATCGGGCGGACGCTGCGTATTTGCCGGAGCCGCTCAGCTACACCACCCAAACCACCAGCGCGGCGCAGGACTTGTTTTATTTCTACGATGCGCTGAGTCATTTTCACGATGCGAACCTTCGCAAAACTGATGGGACCGCTGCACCTGATGTGAAGCAATACATCGAATTGCGGGCCTTGGGGAAGGCGATTGCGCTGAGTGATCCCGCTGCTTCAAAAGACTTTTTGAGCGCAGAAGAACAGCAGACGCCCCGCAACAGTGTGGTGCTGATCGACGAGATCGACAAAGCCCCGCGCGATTTCCCCAACAACCTGCTCAACCAATTGGAGCAGTACGAATTCCGCATTTCGGAGGCGAATAACCACCGCTTGAAGATTGGGCAAGGCCGCCGCATCCTGGTCATTCTTACTTCCAATTCCGAAAAGACCCTGCCCGAAGCCTTCTTGCGGCGCTGTGTGTTTTATCACATCCCTTTCCCAGATGAGGACCAATTGATGAAGATTGTGAAAGCTCGCCTGGGCGGAGATTCGCCCTACGCTCACGCGGACTTGATTGAGCACTTCTCCGAGCTGCGGGAAAAAATCAACCGCAAAAAACCCGCCACTGCCGAACTGATTGCTTGGCTCAAAGTGCTGGAACTCCACACCTTTCTGGATGAACAGCTAGATCTCAACAAGCTCACGCCTAAACAGAAAGAAACCCTCGCCCTCAGTTATTCGGTCTTGGCCAAGACGCGGGAGGATTTGAAGGCCCTTCTAGCGTGAGGCGGGAGCCGGGATGCGAGATGCGGGACAGCCGATGGCTGGCTGATCCTGCCAATGGCAGTGCCATGAGTAGAAGATCCCGCAAGGCAGGAGAGAGGGATTCTGGGGGAGGAAGAAGGTCAGAAAGCAAGGCTCCACCCCCTACCCCCACCAGCGGGGGACATCTTCGACAAACATCCACCAACCCACCAAAGAGAGGTCAGAATTCAGATCAGTCCCTTGTCAGAACACTTCGTTGTCAGATATTTTTTCGAATTACCTGCGCAGCCTGGAAGTCCACACTACCCTAACCCCTAACCCCCAACCCAAAACCCCAAACCCAAAACCCAAAAACCCAAACACACAAAAACACAAAACACAGAACCCCACCCCAAACCCCAACCCCCCT
>JBCCCJ010000024.1:0-12816 GCA_039033615.1 Bacteroidota bacterium | reverse complement strand
GCAGAGGTCATATTGGGCAAAGTGTTCAATGGGGTAGGCAGCATTGACGCTTTCCAGATCAAGCAAGCAGAAGGAGAGATTGGGCTGAAGACCAAAACCAGCGATCAGTACTTTGCCGTCATCAACATTGGAGATGTTCCCAAATATGCCAAAACCCTGGAAGCCGATACCGAGGGAGAACTGAGCATTCAGGATGACAACTTTTCTCCTTCCCTGTTCCAATCTATCTCAGAGACTCATTCTTCCATCAATATTCTCATCGGGTCCAAAAAGTTCATTGAAGGCTGGAACTCATGGCGCGTCTCTAGCATGGGCCTCATGAATATGGGCAAAAGCGAAGGGGCTCAGATCATTCAGTTGTTTGGCCGTGGGGTGCGTTTGAAAGGGAAAAACCTATCCCTCAAACGGGAAGAGGCCAATACTCCCTATCACATTCGCGCCCTGCAAAGCATTTCCATCATGGGCCTGAATGCTTCTTATATGAATCGGTTCCTCACCGAGATCGAAAAGGAAGTGCCTGACTATACCCACATCCCGATTGAACTCAAGTTCAATCATGAGGCTCAATGGAATGGCAAGATCATGACCTTCAAAAACCAGGGGGACAAATCTTTCCAGGATGAAATCATTGAGTTGACCTACCTTCCAGAAGTAGCCAAGCGAGTTACCATTGATTTGCGGAACAAAGTCAGCATTGCGGCAGGAGGCTTTAATAGTCAAGTGGCCGAAGATGCAGAGACGTATCAGCAGAACTTCCTGAAAAGGTTTCGGGCCTTTGTAGATGATCAGGCCCTGCTGCTGGAAGCCAACCGATACAAACTCCTGAAGGGGTATCACAATCTGATGATCCGGGCCTCAGTGCTTTCCCAACTGATCGAAGACGGCCATTTCAACCTGTTCAGCCATCCAGGGCAATTTGGCCTAACCGAAGCCCTATCCAGGAAAATTCAAAAAGTAGCCGTGAGCCTGATCAAAGATTACCTCAACAAATTCTATGCAGATCAGGAAAAAGCATTTCTATCCCAATACCTCACCTATGATATGCTCAGCCATGAGGAACATGCTGCTATGTTCCCTGAATCCCATACCATGCTGGTGAAAGTGCCCAGGAAGCATGATTCATTTATCAAGGAGTTAACCGAAAATATCCACGAAATGTATGAGAAGGATGGTAAGACGCTACCTTCTATCCATTTCGACAAGCACCTGTACTCCCCCATTGCTTCCATCGCAGATGGGGACAAATTCAAGGAGATCAAAACTGTTCCCGTTAGGTTAAATAAGGGAGAAAGAGACTTCATTACTCATCTGCGGGAGTTTGCTAAAGAATCAGAAAAATTTGCGGACAAGCAGCTATTCGTCCTCCGAAACCTGTCGGTAAAAGGGATTGGGTTCTTCATGGAAAGTTCTTCCTTCTATCCGGATTTTATCCTTTGGGTAGTGGATGGTACCAAACAGTACCTCTACTTCCTGGATCCCAAAGGCATCTTGCACGGAGAAACCCATTTCAACAACCCCAAAGTATTGTGGTGCAATCATGATACAGCTACTTTGGAAGCCAAAATTCAGGCAGACTTGAGGAAAGATAAGAAAAAGGTGGAAGTCCACATTTCAGCCTTTATTTTGTCCATTACGGAATTTGAAAAGGTCCGGAAAGTTTGGAGCGATGGAAGTGTGAGCAGAGAAGAGTTTGCGGAGAACAAAGTGCTTTTTATCGAGCAGGATAAAGCGTACTTACAGCAAATATTCCGCAACGTAGAATGAAGCATATCCGGGGAAGAGAATTTCTGGCCTGAATCACTTCCAACTTTCGCATTCCCAAATCCTTATGAACATCCTCGCCAACTATCTCAACGGTCAATTGATCCCCCCCAATAGCGCTGCCTATCTCGACAGCGTCAACCCCGCAACTGGGGCGGTTCATGCGCAGGTGCCGGATTCGGATGGAGCGGATGTGGCCCTAGCCTATGAAGCGGCCAAGAACGCCTTTCCTGCCTGGTCAGCTTTGCCCATTCAGGAACGGGCGGCTTGGTTGGAGAAGATCGCTCAGGGCATCGAGGCAAGGCTGGAAGAATTGGCGCAGGCAGAGAGTGCCGATAATGGCAAGCCCTTGAGTTTGGCGCGTCGGGTGGACATTCCCCGCGCCCGGGACAATTTCCGCTACTTCGCCCAGGCCATCACTCAATTTCACTCGGAAACCTACGACATGGGGCCAAAGGGTTTCAACTACACCCTTCGACAGCCGATTGGGGTCGCGGGCCTGATTTCCCCCTGGAATTTACCGCTCTATCTCTTCACCTGGAAAATTGCCCCAGCCTTAGCAGCAGGCAATACCGCCGTCGCCAAGCCTTCAGAAGTAACGCCATTAACGGGTTATCTGCTTTCGGAAATCTGTGCTGACATTGGCTTGCCAGCGGGCGTCCTCAACATCGTGCACGGCACTGGGCCTGCCGTCGGAGAGGCCATTGTTTCTCATCCTGGCATCGGGATGGTTTCCTTTACTGGCAGCACCAAAGTAGGCCAGCGAATCGCTCAGGTTACCGCTCCCATGTTCAAAAAGGTATCTCTAGAGATGGGCGGTAAGAATGCCACCGTCATTTTTGCTGACGCGGACTATGACGATGCGCTGAATACCAGCCTTCGAGCTTCTTTCACCAATCAAGGGCAGATTTGCTTGTGTGGTTCCCGCATCTTGGTGGAGCAATCCACCTATGAGCGATTTGTGGAAGACTTTGTAGAGAAAGCGAAACAACTACAGGTGGGAGATCCGTTAGACGAATCCACCAACATCGGAGCCATTGTCTCAGAAGCTCAATGGAATAAGGACCAAGAATACATCCGCATCGCCCAAGAAGAAGGTGGCACCATTCGCTGCGGTGGGGTGGTTCCCCCTGCCCCTAACAAACGTTGTGCAAATGGCTATTTTCTGGAACCGACGGTCATCACGGGTCTCGGTCCCAACTGTCGGGTGAATCAGGAGGAAATTTTTGGCCCGGTGGTGACGATCCAGCCTTTTGCATCGGAAAAAGAAGCTCTCCAAATTGCGAATGGCACGCCTTATGGCTTGTCGGCTTCTTTGTGGACCAGTCATCTGAAACGCGCCCATCGGATGGCGGCTCAATTGGAAGCGGGCATTGTGTGGGTGAACAGCTGGATGGTCCGCGATTTGCGAACCCCTTTTGGCGGAGTCAAACAATCCGGCATCGGCCGGGAAGGGGGCATGGAAGCCCTCCGCTTTTTCACCGAACCCAAAAATGTATTTATCCAACTCTGATTTCCTCATCCGAAAAAAAGCGCGTAACTTTCTCCCATGAAGACCATTAGCCTGCAAAAGCCTGCCTTCATGTTCCTCATGCTCAGCGCCTTGATGCTGATCGGGAGCAGTTGCGGCCCCTCTGATCTCTCTTTGATCAATGAGGTCAAGCGCTTTGAACCGGAGTGGATGAACCTCAGTGAGAAGGTCTCTTTCATCAACCAGCACCTTCGCCTGACCCAACGTCGCTACGCCAAGGATCTCGAAGAAGTCGATCCCTTCATCAAAGATCCCGGCATATCAGAACGGAACAATCTGATGGGACTTCGCTCTCAATACCGCAACCTGATGACCGAGCGCGATGAGGTTCAAGCGGAATTTGATGAGCAACAGGCCAACTTCATCGAAACGGTGGAGCGATTCAATGAATGGCAAACCAAGCTCATGAAAAACAAATTGGGAGACGCCGAAGCGCATGATTCCTTCCAGCAATTTCAGCAGGATCACGAGAACCTCAAGGCTTCGATGGCCGAGATCGAGTCCAAGCTATTGGACAACATAGAGCTGCACAATTCCATTCTGCGCCGCATCACTTCTGCGCTCAAGCTCTACACCAACTACGACATTGTGGTGTCCTATCAGTAGAGGGTTTTGGGTTGGGAGTTCTGGGTTTTGGGTTTTGGGTTTTGACAGCAAGGCGTTCGGCCAGCTGTCCTCGCTGACCCTCTGACAATGAAGTGTTCTGACAGGGGATCAATCTGATCTCTGACAGCGCAGCGATCTAACCATCTATTTCAACGGCTGATTGCGCTCGAAGATATCCAGCCCATCCACCACCTGTAGCTTGGCGTCCAACATGGCGTGGATGATCCATTGATGCAGGGTTTCGACCAGACCATAGGAGGAAGAAGGCACATAATAATTCAGGTGCCCAAGTGTGCGAAGGCGATTGTCTGGAGAAAAACCAGTGGTGGTGATGGCTTTACAACCTTTTTCCAACCCTGCTTGCACCCCTCGGACGATGTTCTCGGAATTGCCTGAGCAACTGATGCCAATCACGATGTCGCCCTCATCGGCAAAGTTCTGTATCGGTACGGCGAAGACATCTTCGTAGCTGTAGTCATTGGAGATGCAGGTCAACAGGCTGGAATCATTGAAGGTCAAGCAACGAACCCCTCCATTTTTCCAAAAATCCACCCCCAAATGGCTGGCGGTCCCGGCACTCCCTCCGTTCCCAAAAATCATCAATTTTCGGCCCGTGGCCTGCAGTTCCTGTAGCCAAGCGGTGGTCAGACGGAAGGAGTCGGCAAAAGGAATGGCTCCTTCTTTTCCGTGAACTTCAATGCCCTCGATCGAACGAAGGAACTCTGCCTGATATCTATGCAAAAAGGATGAACTGTCCATGCATGCAAATTTTGGGGCGCAAGTTACGCTTTTTCGGGTGCATCATATCGACCTCCCATTGTTTTTCCCCCTTGCGTCTATGAGGGAAAGTCGCTTATTTGAGCTTTTCCCTCCCCTATTCTCAGTTTGATTCTCCTCTATGGCCTCTTTTCGCACTTGGCTCAACATGGCAACGGAACCTCCGGCGAGTCCTTTTCGGGCGCCGATTTTCATCATCGGTTGCATGCGAAGTGGGACGACTTTTCTGGTGGACAAACTCACTCAACACCCCCAACTGCTCAAGGTGGGTTCTGAATTGAGGGAGGTATGGACAGACATCGGGGGCGCTCCTTGTGGAGGTGCGATCGGAGCCTATCGAGGTCCTGGAGATGCTCAGCCTCAATACGCGGCCAATATGGCGGCTTATTTCACGCGCTTCATTGAGGAAAGCCGAAACATGCGTCGCCACCTGATGCGCGCCAAGCAAAAATGGAAGCAGGGGTCCAGCTCCATTTTCTATGATTGGGATCAGATTTTCCCGGTCAACAAATCCACCCACCTCGTCAACAAGATTCAATACCTCCACCAACTGTTCCCGACGGCTCGCTTTCTGTTTCTGATTCGAAGCATAGAGGGCCAGGTCGCCAGTCTCAAAGTGCACGCCTCCCAGCATTTTGACGTCAGTGAGTTGCTACTGTATGCGCCAGAGGATTCGAAGGCTTCCTGGGGACAAGGAACTCGTTCATTGTTTCCAAAGGAGGTGGCAACAGATCGCTTTTTCCCAGAGAATTTTTCTTTGTTGCCAGAGATGTGGATTCGGCTGAATGGCTTGGCGTTGCAGGAATTGGAAGGCATCCCGAAAGACGTCTATCGGGTGATCGACTACGAAGATTTGAACCGAAATCAAGCCAGCATTCTCCAACAAGTATTTGACTTTCTGCCCCTAGATCCCCAGCATCAGGCAGCGGCCAAAAAAATTGCCGCGGCCCCCATGAAAGTCATCAATACCACGGTCAAGGGCAATCCGCTCGACAAATGGAAGCGTACCTTGACTGAATCTGAAATCAGCTTAGTGGAAGCGTACATCCAAAGCCATACCCACCGGGAAATCCGGGACTGGGTAGATCGCATCAAGGTGCGTCCGAACGAATAAGCGCCAATAGCTGCGCACTTCGTTGCGAAAGCATGAAATGAGCTTGTATCCGTTTTTGGGCAGCATCCCGCATGGGCTGAGAAGCTGCCAGACTTTTTCTCAGCACCGTTATTAATTCAGCTTCTTCTCGATTGGGAGCTAAAAAACCGCTGGATTCGTCGATGATTTCGGCAGTTCCCAAATCCGCGACACTGGCTCCTACACAGCCAGACAACATGCCTTCGGCCAACGCCAAGCCAAAAGATTCACTCCGAGAGAATTGACAGACCACCTGAAATCGACTGTATAAGGCTTGCAATTCTTCCCGCTCCACCCAATCGATCAATTCCAGATTGGCGGGAGCATCCTGTTTCAAGGCTTCCAACGCAGGCCCACGCACCCCAGCAATACAAAAGGGCTGATCGGGAAAGTGCCGGGCAAGGTCTTTGACCAAATCCAATCCCTTGACGCGAACCGTCCGGAGATCTTTCACCGAGGCCACACAAACGACGCCCTTTCGGTCCTGATCGGTTGTGCTCAACGGCAGAAACAAGGGATCATCTACCCCATTGAACAGCACCCGGCCTTTTTGCGCCAGGGAGAGTCGGGTGGTTTGCTCCAGATGCTGCATCGTCCAGGCTGAGACAGGGAGCAGGTGCGTAGCCCAACGGCAACTCCAGCGAATCACTTGGCTTCGAATGGCGCTGTTATGTCCCCCATAATTCAGGTCCGGCCGCTTGATGGCATCAAATCCACCGATGACGATGCTGACCCGTTTTCCTAACAATCGCCCCAGCATACTCGGGAAAAAGGCATGGTAGTCCGCAAACCAGATGAACACTTGATCGGCCCACCAGAGGTTGCGAAACAGCCAGGCCAGCAACTGAAATTGACGAAGCAGGTGAGCGCCTCCTTTTTTGAAACCAAAGGCAAAGGTTCGGACCGAAAATGCCTCTCGAAGGACGGCTTCATCCTTCGCAACAAAGCTATTGTTGAGGATTTTTATAAAAAGCAGGCGGGGGGTTCCACGTTCCATGCGACAATTTTGGTAATTTGCCGCTGAATTTACCTCCTATCTATGGAAAACTTCAATCCCCAAACCTACTGGGAGAAGCGACTCACCAAAAATTTCGACGTCATGGGCGTCGGATATCTCCCGTTGGGACAAGGCTTCAACTATTGGATGTACCGCATCCGGAAATTCGTTTTTCGGAAAGCCATCGGTCGTCTTTCCCTGCAACCATCAGAAGCTACCGCCCTGGACATTGGTCCGGGAACGGGCTTTTACATTGATTTGATGGACAAAATGGGCATGAATCAGATCTACGGAGCAGATATCACGGAGGCTGCAACCGAGGGATTGAAGCAAAAATTTCCCCAGCATACCTTTTTACAAGTGGACATTTCTGAGCCCAATCCTCCTTTTGGGGCCGGTTCGTTTGATTTGATCACCTGTTTTGATGTGCTGTTTCACATTGTGGATGATGAACGCTATCAAGCGGCGCTTAGTAACATCCACAGCTTGCTGAAGGAGGATGGGCACTTTGTGTTCACCGACAACCTCACCCGAGAAGATCAGGTAACCACTCACCACATCAGTCGTTCGCTGGAAACGGTCAAAGCCGCCATCAAGGCCGCTGGCTTCAAGATCGAAAGCGTAGATCCGTCTTTTGTCCTCCTGAATGCCCCGGTAGCTTCTCACAATCCCCTGATGAAGTGGTATTGGAAATTGCTCCACACTGGACTCCATGCGCTGCAGCGTCTGAAATTGGGATTTTTGGGCTATGTGGTGGGGGCGATCCTCTACCCGCTTGAATGGGTCTTGTTGAATACCATCTCTTACGGACCTTCTACCAAAATTCTCGTTTGTACCAAGGCGTAGGTTGAACCTGAGAGAATGAAATCACTGGTCAAGCAAGTTTTTCGAAAAGCCATATGGCCCGCAGCCTACTCCCTAGGGTTGGAGCGGTTGTTTGCGCGGCGGGGGAATAAGCAGTGTGCCATCCTTTGCTATCATGGAGTAGCCCCTGAAGTCAGCTATCCTTTCAATGGTCGGCACATCGACCAGCGGACCTTTGAGCGGCACCTGATTTATTTCAAACAACATTTTCAGGTTGAGTCGCTGGCAGAGGTATTCGATCGCCATCGGGAAGGCCGTACTCCTGACAAACCCACGGTTGCCATCACTTTTGACGATGGCTACTGGAACAATTATCGGTATGCCCTGCCTTTGCTGAACCAATACGAGTGTCCCGCTTCTTTTTTTGTGTCGGGAATTGCAGCAGAAAAAGTAGGGGAAGGGTCGATTTTATGGCCAGACTACATTGATCTGGTTCGGGATGCAGTGGGGCAACAAGGCTTTGCCTACGATGGGTATTCTTTCCAGAAAGTGGGAGATCTGGGGTTTGCTGATCCTGCCAGATCCATGGATGGCTATACCTACATCAAACACCTCGGGCTGAAGGAACGGGAGAACATGTTTGCCCAGATTGAACAGCAACTCCCAGAAGTTCAACTTCGTCAACAGGCCGCGTCAGTCTATCAGCAAATCATGACTGCCGAGCAAATTCATGAGGCGGCTCAATCTCCCTTTATCGAAATCGGGGGACACGGCCATCGGCATTACAATCTGGCCTTTATCCCAAGAGCAGAAGCCCGTACCGAACTGCTCCTTTCCAAGCAAGCCCTCGAAGCTGTGACTGGAAAGCCTGTGCGCTCGATCGCCTTTCCCGATGGCAACTACGACGCTGCCGTCAAAGACATCGCCAGTGAGCTGGGCTATGAGCACATGCTGGCTGAACAGTACTTATTTCCCGAAGACGAGGCCGATCCGCGGATCTTACCGCGCATTTCGATCAGTGGCACCACGAACTTTTACTCGCATGTGGTGTATATCAATCAGCAATTCCGCAAGGTTGGGTTTTAAGCCCACCGTCTGACTCAAATTTTTCCTCTGTGGGCATCGTCAAACGCCAAAGCATCCGCAACGCCGCCATCAATTATGCCGGGGTCATGCTGGGCTATGTCAACAAAGTGCTCCTCTTCCAGCAATGGTTGACAGAGGCAGAATACGGCTTGGTGGAATTGCTGATTGCTTTCATGGTGATTGGCTCGGAGATCAGCCAATTGGGCGTATCCAAACTCATCATCCGTTTCTTCGGTCATTTCCAGCGAGACCCCCAAAAAGAAGGCCAGTTCACGACCTTGGTTTTGCTGTATGGCACCGGAGGCTTTCTGCTGATCTGTAGCTTGATTTGGTTGGGAAAAGATGGGATTCTTCAGCTTTACGAAGCAGAATCTGCCCTCTTTGCGTCCTACATGGTCTATGTGCTACCGATGATTTTTGCCCACTTGCTCTACCGCATGAGCAGTTCCCTTGCCAGGGCGCAATTCATCACGGTGCTGCCCATGTTTGCCTGGGAATTGTTGCTGCGAATGTGGCATCTGGTCTCCATTCTGATCTACGTGTTTGGCGAAATTGAATTAGAAACCTTCATCCAGCTATTGGTCGTGGGCTACTTTCTGCCTTCTTGCCTCTTGCTGATCTATCTGGCCACTACCGGGCGGCTACGCTTGAGCTGGCAATTCACGCAATTGCATCGCCGCATCATCAAGGTATTGATCGGGTTTGCTTTGTTTGCTTCTCTCTCCGAGGCTACCATGGTCCTGGTGAACAAGACCGATATGGCCATGCTGGGAGCCATGCTGGGAGAAGCCAAAGCCGGGGCTTATGCCCTCGCCTTTTATTTTTCGATGTTGGTCTTCATTCCCTATCGTTCGCTGAATGCGATCGTGGTCCCCTTGATTGCGACCCACATGCGGAGCAAGAACCTCCCGGAGGTGGGAAACCTCTTCAGAAAGACCTCTGCCATGAACCTGGTGATCGGTAGTTGGGTGTTCATCGGAATCTGGACCAGCATTGACGAATTTTATGCCCTCTTCCCCAAACACGCCGAAGGAAAATGGGCCGTCTTTTTTCTCGGGATCAGCGCCATGGTGCAAATTACCGCAGGGCTTCAACGGAGCATCATCGTCAATTCTCGCTACTATCGCTTTGACCTATTTGCAAACCTAGGCCTCTTGACGGTGGTCGTCTTATCCAACTACCTCCTGATTCCCCTTTTTCAAGTCCCCGGAGCGGCCATTGCCACCGCAGGCTCCTTGTCGCTGTACAGTCTGATAGGCGTGGGGCATGTGTACTACCGATTTCGGATCCATCCGTTTAGTTGGCGAAGCCTCGGGACGGTCCTCCTTTGTGCAGCCGTCATGATCCTCGGGCAATTTCTCCCTGAGCTCGGGAATCCCTGGCTGAATATCCTGGGTCATTCGGTGATCGTTACGGTGGTATTTCTACCACTGGCGATCAGATTCAGACTTGCTCCTGAGTTGAATACAGTGCTGGAGAAACAATGGAAACAGCTCCAAAACAAGCTCTTCCCCCGAAAATAGGCGCTTACTTTCATCTAAAAATCAGCAATTGTCAAACCGATTTCCTCATTCTCTGGTGGGAAAGTGATATATTGTCTTCTCACTATATATTCCAACCTACTCGGTTCATGAGATCATTGCTACTACTCCCCCTCTTTCTTCTGTGTTGTTTTCCCCTTCTCCCGGGCCAAAGTTTGCTGCAAGCAGACGGCACCACCATTGTCAACCAGGAAGGGGAGGCGGTCCTCCTGCGTGGCATGGGCCTGGGTGGTTGGATGTTGCAAGAAGGCTATATGCTGCAAACCGCAGGCTTTGCCAATGCGCAGCATAAAATTCGAGCGAAAATAGAAGAGGTGATCGGCAGTGAAGCTACCGATACTTTCTACGAAAATTGGCTGGCCAATCACGTCCGCAAAATAGACATCGACTCCCTGGCAGCTTGGGGGTTCAACTCCGTGCGCCTCCCGATGCATTACAATTTGTTCACCCTCCCGATTGAAGAGGAACCCGTGCCTGGCGAGAACACTTGGCTCACCAAAGGCTTTGAACTGACCGATAGCCTCATTTCCTGGTGTCGGGCCAATGAGATGTACATCATCCTGGATCTACACGCGGCTCCCGGTGGACAAGGAAAAGATGAAGGCATTTCTGACTACGACCCCACCAAACCTTCGCTCTGGGAAAGTCAGGCCAATCGAGACAAAACTGTCGCCCTTTGGAAAAAACTGGCAGAGACTTACAAAGACGAGCCGCTCATTGCAGGCTATGATCTGCTGAATGAGCCCAATTGGCCCCTCCAAAATGACAACGCCCTGCTGCGGGAATTGTACGAGGACATCACTGCCGCTATTCGGACGGTAGATAGTTCGCACCTCTTGTTCATCGAAGGCAATTGGTTTGCCAATGACTTTACGGGCCTCACTCCTCCCTGGGACGACAACATGGCCTACAGTCCCCACAAATACTGGAGCTACAACGGCCCCAATGACCTGCAATATGTAACTACTTTACGGGACAATTTTGGGGTACCTGTTTACCTCGGAGAAAGTGGCGAAAATTCAAATGTCTGGTTTCGGGATGCAATTCGATTGATGGAAGACAATCAGGTGGGGTGGGCTTGGTGGCCGATGAAAAAAATCGACGCGATTGCAGGTCCCCTTTCGGTTCCCCGAAGCACTGGCTATCAAGATCTGCTGGATTATTGGAGTGGAAATGGCGCCCAACCTTCCCAAGGAGAGGCTTTGGCGACCTTGACCCAACTGACGGAAGACCTCAAGTTGGAGCGCTGCGATTATCATCCGGATGTGATCGATGCGATGTTCCGGCAGGTGTACAGCGAAGAAGCCATCCCGTATGAAACTCAGCCTGTTCCTGGCATCGTTCGGCCGGAAAACTTTGACATGGGCGTGGTAGGGTCCGCCTACTTTGATACCGAAGTGGCCAACTATCAGGTTTCTTCTGGCAATTATACTTCCTGGAACAATGGCTGGGTCTATCGCAACGATGGCGTCGATCTGGA
This sequence comes from Bacteroidota bacterium, assembly GCA_039033615.1. GTDB lineage: Bacteria > Bacteroidota > Bacteroidia > J057 > J057 > JBCCCJ01. The sequence continues at coordinate 1,101 of JBCCCJ010000024.1, read as the reverse complement.
GGCTTGTGATGACCCGATGAATCCTTCGGGCATTTGTGTCGGCTGGATCGGAGCGGGCGAATGGATGCAATACGATTTGGAGGTTCAGGAGGATGCCGTGTATGAAATTCGGGTGCGAGTCGCCAGCCCCAATACCAGTGGGCAGTTCCATTTTTCGGTTGGAGAGGCCAAGGTATCCGAAACGATCACGGTTTCCTCTACTGGTGGGTGGCAAAGCTGGCAGACTGTAACGGTGCCTGACGTGATGTTGACTGCGAATGATCGCAAATTGCGGTTCTACGTCGATACCGAAGGCTTCAACTTGAGTTCTTTTGAATTCATTGCCGGAGCAGCCAGTGAGACCGTGCCCACTGCATTCAAAGCCGGACAAACCCTTGATGACCAAACCATCGAAGTCTTTTTCAATAAGCCCCTGTCAGGCCCTCTACCGACTTCCCCGGCCAATTTTTCTCTCTTTGCAAATGGCGAAGCCCTGAATATCACGGGTGTGGAGTTTGATCCGTTGGTGACTCGTCGCGTGCGCTTTTCCCTGTCTGACACCTTGAGTTTCCAGATGAATCTCACCGCGGCTTATGACGGCTCCGATATTCAGGGATCAGATGAAACCAAGCTGGAAGCCTTTGAGAATCAGCCAGTGGAAAATACCCTGCCTGTCATCCATCCCATTCCTGGAAAAATCGAAATGGAGGATTACTCTGCTCAAAGTGGCATTGTCCTGGAAACCACTTCCGATGTAGGGGGAGGTGAAAACATTGGCTTCTTGGATGAAGGCGACTATCTCGACTATGTGGTGGACGTGACAGAAGCGGGCGAGTACGATCTTTCCTTCCGCACGGCTTCCCAAAGTGAAGGAGGCGGCATTGCCCTACAATTAAAGGAGGGAGAAGAATGGGTCGGCATCCATGCGCAAGTCTTCCCTGCTACGGGAGACTGGCAAAGTTGGCAAACCACCCGGGCGGTGGTGGACCTTCCAGCCGGACAACAACAGTTGAGAGTGGTGATTACCGATCCCTTGTTCAACATGAACTGGATGGAATTTGAACGGGACATCGTCGAGCCTGAACCCATTCCGCCTGTTGACCCTGTTGTCCAAGCTGTAGG
>JBCCCJ010000023.1:0-12869 GCA_039033615.1 Bacteroidota bacterium | reverse complement strand
TTGCTTTTGCAATGGATAGCCCGACCGAATACAATTCGGTGCTACATTTGTTGCGCGCGGTTTACCTCCTGCTCTCGCCCGTTTGCAACGGGTGAGGAGGCAAGTTTGAGAGTTTGTAACTCGTCTCCTGATCACCCCTTGCTAGCAAGCGCATCCAGGGTTTGCTTTTGCAATGGATAGCCCGACCGAATACAATTCGGTGCTACATTTGTTGCGCGCGGTTTACCTCCTGCTCTCGCCCGTTTGCAACGGGTGAGGCCCAAGTTTGAGAGTTTGCAACTCGTCTTCTGATCACCCCTTGCAAGCAAGCGCATCCAGGGGTTTGCTTCCGCAATGGATAGCCCGACCGAATACAATTCGGTGCTACATTTCTTGCGCGCGCTTTACCCTCCCACCTCACCACAGCACAAAGTGCTCCTTTGCCTGGGGCCTCCGCACAAAGCAGATGCCGAGAAAATACCCATCCAGGCTCACGCTGACTTCGGGATGAGCACAGATCTCTGCCCAAGCCCTACTCATCTCGGGAGACCAGTGGATGTCGTCAAAAATCAGCATGCCGCCGTCCGCCAGGTGGGGGAGTAAGGTCTGGAAATAGGCCAAGGTAGGTTCGTAGCGGTGATTGCCGTCGATCAGGACATAATCGGGCCGCCATTCGGCTAGGTTCAATTGGGAAAGTAGATCCGCAAAATCCCCCACTTGAACCTCCGCTTCATATCCAAACTCAGCTAGATGCTGATTGGCCAGTTGAGCCAGGGTTGGATCTCCTTCCAGGCTGATGAATTCTGCCTGATTCAGCCCCGACAATTGATACAGGGCAGAAATGCCGAGATGGGTACCTAATTCCAGGCAGCGTTTTGGTTGATAATGTGCGCAAATGCGTCGGAGGAGTTCGCCTTCTCGACGCCGACGGGAAGCCATTTTGGCAAGTTGGGCAATCGTGGTGGGGTAAGATGTGCCTCGCTCCATGCTGCCTGCCCCTAGATCCAAGCGCTCCAGACGTTGGGAATTCTGTGTCAACTTCTTTCGAAAAGATTCGATTTTTCCCCCTACCTCCGAACGGCCTCCCTTCCAAACCTGCTGTTGGAACGCAAACACGTGGGGACTGTGGATGCGAAAAGCAGCCTTACCTCGCCACTGATGCTCTAGATAGCGAATCAAGCGGTAAGGCAAGTATTTCATGAGTTCGTGAACAAAAAATGGTCTTTCTGACAGTTCCATAGTTAGAACGCTCCGACCTTTGGCTTCTCTTTATGGAGTAGTTACCTTGTAGTCAAAGACCACATAATCACCCGCACCGAGCAATCCGAACCGATTGTCATCAAAAATCTCCACGATCTTGATCACCGCAAATTGAGGCTTGGGAGATTTGATCAAGCGAACAATGACATAATCCCCTGCGGTGAGGACCGGAGTCTGAATCGAAGGAGCGGGATCTGAGAAGAACGCCTGAAAAATGGTGGTGTAGGTCGCATCTTCGTAGTTGAAACGGGTTCCGTTGGTTACCACAAAGACAGAATCCTCGCCAAATTCAGCGTTGTTGGGCGAAGTGAGGTAGGGCGCCCACTCTGTCAGTGGGTTGTCCACATTCACTGCGATATCCATTTGAAGGACCAAGGTATCCAGATTCTCAAAAGGCCGAATCGGAATTACCTCCCGCGCATTGACATTCATCGCAAAGTCGAAGGCATCTTCGTCTCTAGAGCCAGGATTCTTCAGGGAATCATTTTCGTAGGACAGAATCCGATAGGGTTCAGGTGCATTCGGATCTGGCAACACACTTACCCAAAAGGAAGTCTCTGCGAAGGCCCCCTTCTTGTCAATCACATAGCAGATGTACTCATACTTCTCAAACGGATTGGCAGGCAGGACGGTGAAATCAAAATCGAACACGATATTTTCCCCCTCTACTTCAAAATCAATCGGAAGAAGATTCCCAATCAGGGAGTCGTTGGCGTTGTACAAACGGGGGATGGCCCGAAACAGTTTGATCCCCTCCTTATCCGCTAGACGGAAACTGACGCTGACCTGCTCACCGGAACGGTTTAGCAGGCGCGCATTGGGAGGATTGACGATGGTGATCGCAGGCGCGGTGTCTTCAGGAATCAACTCATCCAGTGGAGTGGGAGTTTCCCGACAGGCAATGAGGCCCAGGATCAGGACCATGCCAAACACAACTGTATAGGCACGCAGTGAGGAAAGCAGGGGTAGCATCATGAAAGCCAATTATTGAAAGCCAGAGGCAATGTGTGGGCCAAAATAATCATATATTTCGGAAAAAATGAAAGGGATTCCGAGCTTCTTCTTCTTAAGCATCTTGCTCTTGCCTATTCTAACGGCTTGTCAGCCAGATACCAGCCTGGAAGATCGCCAGCGGCAAATCGCGGATTCCATTCGGATGAATGATTCTTTGCAGATCCGAATGTGGTTGGATTCTCTGGTTCAGGAAAGAGACTCCCTCCGCGCCATGCAAGCTGCTGATACCCTAGAGGAAAATCGTTAGCCCAAGCTCCATCGGAGGAATGTTGGGGTTGCGATAGCCCTCTCCCCCTCGGGGAACGAAGGGTGCATTTGTGAATTCGTCCATCACGTCGGAGAGTCGCCAGGAGGCATACAAAGATGCCCAGCGATAGCCAAAACGAGCGTACACGCCATACCGAAACGGATTCCACTCGCTATCTAGTTGTTCTAAATCTCTGACTTTCTCCTTGACCCGGAGGCCATTTTCATCGGTGTAGGCGGTTCGATAGTTGGCGGAGATCAAATAGCCAAAGTAGCCGCCAGCTTCAACAAAATAGCGGGTGTCTCCATCTTCATCCTTGCTCAGATTCACAAACACCCCTACCGGCAGTTCGGCATAGGTCAAGACGTGTTTTTCCACCGCATAATCGTAAGGAGTAGAATCCTGAATGGTAGGAAAACTTTTCAGGTTGGTTTGATCATAAGCGAGATGAGTCCAGGCAAGGCCGGGCGTGATGCGAAGCCGGACGATGTCCTTCCACAAGGAAACCCTGATGCCCCCGCCAATAAAATAGGTGCCAGAACTGGTCCCATTCAAGGGAACAGAATCCGGACTCGGCCCCGCAATCATGAGGCCCCGATTGAAAACGAGGCTGAAATTTTTGGGGCGATCGGTGCTATCTGGCGTATCCGGCAGCGTGACCGTGATTTCCTGAGCTTGGAGCGCGAAAACGAGCCCCAACAGGCCCCACATCAAACTAAGGGTGTGTTTCATTTTCATACAATTGTCGCAAAGTAAGCGGATCTCGTCCAAAAAGGAAAACCACTGTATATTTGGGCATGCAAAGTTACAACATCCGGGTGTACGGGATTTTGATCAAGGAGGGCTCCCTTTTGGTAACGGATGAAATTCGTTTGGGGATGCGTATGACCAAACTTCCCGGCGGAGGACTGGAAAAAGGAGAAGGCCTGGCCAAATGTCTCCAACGGGAATGGGAGGAAGAATTGTCTACAAACATAGAAGTGGGGCCAGTGGTATACATCAATCCCTTTCTCCAAGTATCGGCCTTCAATACCCAGGAAGAAGTCCTGGCGGTGTATTTCGAGATCCTGTCCCATAGCGAACTGCAAGGGAGTTTTCGGACCAAACCTCAGGATTTTGACTCTGATCAGAACAATCAACAGGTATTTCGCTGGATTCCCTTGAAAGATTTGACTCCCAGGGACTTTACTTTCCCCATTGATCAATCTCTGGTCCCGGTTTTGCTAGAGAAATACCTGCGGTGAAGTGGTTTCAGCAGTCATATTGGCAAAAGGAAGGCTTTCTACGGCAAGTCTCTACCCTGGTCTCCGGAACAGTCCTGGCGCAGGTATTCAGTCTATTGATTTTGCCAGTCTTGGGGGTGCAATACCAAAGCGCAGCCTTCGGGCTGCAGGGATTGTTCATTGCGGTGATTCATAGCCTGGCCATCGCGGTCAATGGAGGTTACGAAGTCGCCATCATGCTGCCCAAGCAAACCCAAGCCGCCAAAGCCTTGCTATGGCTGTGTGTATTACTCGCGACCTTATTGAGTTTGTTGGTGGGAGTTGGCCTGCTGTTTGGCGGAACTTGGTTCTGGACCTTGCTGAAAACGCCCGAAATGGTCGATTGGCAATGGTGGCTATTGGGCGGCCTCTGGGTGGAAGGCCTGGCCCAGCCCATTCGGGTTCTATTCAATCGCCTGAAATTGTACCGAGCCTTGAGCATCAGTCGGATGATGCAAGCCTTTGTCGGTGGTGGGGTCATGTTGGCCTTGGGCTATCTGGAAGTAGGCTTCTTTGGCTTGCTCATCGGATATGTGGCGGGGCAAATCGCTTCTCTTCTGCTGTTGATGATCCGCTTTCTTCGCTGGCAAGCCCAAATCAATTTCCCCGTCTCCTTGGCCGATTGTTTGGCGGTGGCGCGTACCTACCGGGATTTTCCGACCCGCTCTTTGTGGGCCGGTTGGTTGAATACGGTTTCCCGACAATTGCCCTTTTACCTGCTGCCTTCTTTCTTTTCGCAGGAGATCGCTGGCTACTATACCATGACCAATCGGGCCTTGATGGCTCCTTTTTCCCTGTTGAGTCGATCGGTGGGGGAGGTGTTCTACGAGCGAGCCGCCCGGGCCAAAGAGCGGGGCAAGGCTGCCTTGGCCTCCCTCACCCGACAAACGGCTACCTATTTATCTCTGGTCGGCCTATTGCCTTTTCTGGTGGTGATGGTGGCCGCGCCATTTGTAGTGCAGTGGTTTTTGGGCGAAAGCTGGTACCCATCTGGCGAATATGCCCGCTATCTGATGCCCTGGATTTACCTGATGTTCATCGCCTCGCCTTTGTCCTACCTCATTGACGTGCAGCGGCGCCTGGACTTTCTCTTTTGGTACAACGTTGCCCTCTTCCTGGTGCGACTGTCTGCCTTGTTGATGGGAGGCTGGTATTTCTCCGCTGGCCAAACGGTCTTGCTCTACGGTGCGATGGGTGGATTGATGGTGGCCTTTCACATCGGTTTCCTGTTGAAGATTGGCCACGTATGGGAAGAAGCGCAGAAAGTTGGCTAACTTTCCTGCATGAAGGTGCTCTTTACGGGAGATCTCTGTTTTTGCGGGGCTTTTGACCAACGTCTGAGTCAAGGGAAAGCGGTATTTGGTCCCAAGCTGCAAGCCCTGCTGAAGCAGCAGGATGCCATCATCGGCAATTGGGAAGGCCCCCTCTGGTCGGAGGAAATGGGCCTCCCAGCCCCCAAAATCTGGCAACGAGAAGCCGCCTTGGTCTACCTCCAACAACAGGGCTTCACTCACCTGAATCTCGCCAACAATCACAGTTTCGATCTGGGAGAGAAGCATTTTTTCCAGAACCAACGCAAGATAGCAGCAGCAGGGATAGAGAGCTTTGGGGCGGGGAAAGATCTGGCCTCAGCGATGCAGCCGGCCATCATTCCGCTCCAAACGGGCCGCCTATTGGTGTTTGGGGCGAGTTTCCAGGAAAGTCCGCCTGCTACGTCTCGCTCTGCGGGGGTATTCTATCCCGGTAGAGGAACGGCTTTTCTACGCGATATTCGACCTCAACTCCAACAAGGGGACCAAGCCATTTTTTGCTATCATGGGGAAGAGGAGTACACCACTCAGCCCCTCCCCGCTCGGCGGAAGTGGCTTCATCAACTTGCGAAAAGCGGCCTCTTCTCCGCCATCATCTGTCATCATCCCCACGTCCTCCAAGGCAGGGAAACCATCGCGGGAGTCCCGATCTATTATTCCCTGGGCAATACCGTGTTTGACGTGCCGGGCCATCATCATCGTTCCTTCACCGATCTGGGGGCGCTGGTGGAAGTGACCATCACCGCAGAAGCGGTCGCGCATGAGTGGCAGGTCATTCGACTGGATCGGGAAATCGGCATGGTGACCTGTCTCCCTGGGACAGAAATCGCCGAACATGTGGCAAGCCTCAACCGATTCGACCGTCCGTCCCACCGCTGGCGAGCAGAAGCCTGGCGGGTATTCCAAGAAGAAAGAATGCCAACTCCTGCCAAAAAGACGGGAGAAAATGATGGAAAAGCCCCTGCTAAAGATTCTCATGCTAGGTGGCAGAAACTATTTCGGGTCAGTTTTTATCGCAGCCTGTTTGCCACCTTGCGCTACCGAAACAGCCGAAGCATCCTGTTCTCCGCCCTGCGACATTGGGGAGCACAACGGCTGGGGAGAAACCGCGAGGCGCCCCCCATTGAATAGCCACGAATCCTGTTCATCCTGTACAGAACTGAAATGAGGACTTTTTTACCTTGCCGTACCTACGGCACGCCTGATCCCTTGGATTGCAGAGAATTGCTACCCACATCTGCGTCCCTAACGGGACACTTGGCGGTGCCAAGGAAAAGATTGTCGAAGGCAATGGTCCTGTAGGGACCAATAGGTGGGTAGCATGGCCAAGCAACCGGAGGTTGGCCGTGCCGTAGGTACGGCAAGTTGGGAAAGCTTAGGCAGTACCCCATAGCCGTCAGGCTAAGAGTAAAAAGGCCGAAGGCTGCCCCCCTGTGGGCTGGGCTTTGTGCGGAGAGAGAGGGGGGATTGGGGGGTGAATCATTGATTTTGAACTCTTTACATCCCCCACCCCCTTCTCTTTCCCTGCAATCAGCCGCACACGGGGGCTTTTCGCCTATCGGCGAGCTTAACCTGACGGCTATGCCCCCATCCCCCCTCGCCTCCTGTACAGGTCCATCCGCACAGGGGGCAGTCTTCGACTCGGATCACTCATTCTCCAAGACCTGCTGATCGGCCAGCAAGCTTGCCCCCAATTGCTCATAGGCGACTTCCTGAACGACCACGGCTTCGTCGATGGCCAGACTGGCCGCCGTAGCTGCCGATTGACCCAGCACCATGAAGACGGGCTCCATGCGGATCGATCCAAAGGCGATGTGGGAGGCGCTCAAGCAAACCGGAACCAGGAGATTGGTGCATTCGGCGCGCTTTGGGATCAGGGAACGATAGCTGATGGGATAAGGAGCCTGCACTTTGGCTTCGACATTGCCCTCATTTTTGACCCAGCCTTCGGGGGAAACATAGCGCTGGGTGTTGTGAGAATCCATGCCGTAGGCGCCCATACCGACGGGGTCTTCAACGACGCGCAGGCCTTCACAATTGTACTGGGTCATGACGTATTCGCCGATCATGCGGCGGGCCTCGCGAATGTAGAGTTGCTGCTGCCAGCCATCGGCGCGGGCAAATTCATCCTTGGTGGTGCCCCAACGCGAAACTTCTTCCCGGATGTGCTCGGGCATGCGAGGATGATAGGCCAGGGTCCACATCAGCCCTTGCTGGTAGCTGCGGTGGCGAGCGATGATTGCTTCCCGCGCTTCGTAGGTCGCCTCGGGATAGGCGTAGTTTTGCCCCACGAAATCGGTGGAGAATCCAGTGCGGTTGTTGGTGTCGGTCTTGCGATTGGGCATCTGCGAATTGATCCAGGGAAAGCCTTTCTCGCCCGCCTCATAATTTCGGAGCAGCAATTCGTAGTCCTGTTCGTTGTAGTCGGCGGGCTTGGCAAAGGGAATGCGATTTTCGGGATGATCGGTCAGGCACATGCGAAAGCAGTAGGCTTGCACCCGCTCATCGCCAGCGCCAAATTCGCCTGGGCCTGCGGGGTCGATGAAAGGCAATAAACCGCTGCTGGGATCGCCTGGGACCACGTAAGGATCTACCCCATCCACAAAATTGTGATTCAACTGATTGCGGGAAGGATAGCCTGTCATGGTGGTGTCCTTCAAGCGGGTATGGACCCCGTTGAGGGTTTCCTGATAGGTGGCGTTGGCTTCCCGCCCCAAGGTATAAGAAACTCCCGCTGCCGCCATCAGGTCTCCTTCATAGGTCGCGTCGATGAACATCTGGCCGCGATAGACCTCTCCGGAAAGCATGGCAATGGCGGTGATTTGGGTCCCTTTTTTGCTAACGCCGCCGTCCCGATCTAGTTGCTGATTTTTCACCAGAGGAATGTCGTATTCCTGAATCCAGGCTTCATATACTTCCAGCGCTGCCGAGGGTTCAAAGGTCCACATCGCGCTTTCTCCGGCTTTGGTACGGGTTTGTCCCCCGTCTTGGTATTCGTCCTTGGTCTGGAAGGTCCAATTAGCTGGGGCGTCATAATGGACCTTGATGGCTTCGTAGAATTCGCGGGCAATCCCACCGATGGCTTGTTTGTTGCCGATGTCGGTCTGGCCCAGGCCTCCGGTGGTGAGCCCCCCAATTCGATCCGTAGGCTCGATCAAGAGAACGGTTTTGCCCATGCGCTTGGCTTGGACAGCTGAAGCTATGCCAGCGGAGGTCCCCCCATAAATGACGAGGTCGTAGATCTGATCCTCTGAGGTGGGAGCTTGACAGGAAAAGCTGCCCAAACTGAGGGCGAGGACGAGGAGAAGGTTGAGGAGTCGATGCATGGCAAAGGGATGAGTTCAAAAAGGTACAGGAGCTGACGGGCAAGTATGCGGAGCGCAATTGGTTCCATTCACCGATGGTTGTTACGGATTGCCGGGCCGCTGATGCAGGACCCTGGCCGATTGGTACAGGTGCCTGACCGCCTCAGATTCGTTTTTGGAGGTGAGCATGCGGGCCCATTCCATGAACCAGACCCATTGCGGTTGCTCTGCCAAGTGCTCGGGCGTGGGCAATTTCCCACATTCCCCGATGGCGATGGGCTTGCCTTGGGCCAGTTCTAGGAGGGTTTGATAGTCTTCGATGGCGTAGTTCTCGGTGTAGACATCCGTGGCCAATACATCGACCACATCCAGGCCGGGGAAGTAATCGGCATAGCTCTCCACTTCTCCAGGCCGAAACTCATTGGCGTTCCAGACCCAAATCAGGTGATTGAGTTCGTGGTGATGGGTGAAATACTCGTACATATTGCGCCACAGCCGTTGGTAATCACCGGGGCGCTTTCCCCACCAAAACCAGCCGCCATTCATTTCGTGATAAGGTCGCCAGAGAACGGGGATGTCGTGATCTTGCAGCACCTTCAGGTGTCCGGCGATCACATCCAATTGCGCCAACCAACGGCGGTGCAGCACGGTGCCTGGGGTGAGCAATTCCCGCCATTCCGCCGGGGTAAGTTCATTTTGTACGCTTTCCTTCCAGCCGTTGGGCTCGTCGTCGATGGGGCGGACTGCGTGCCACATCAGGGTAATGATGCTGCCTTGGGCATGCTGGCGAATGGCTTCCTGAATCATGGTATCCCGGAAATGGATGTCATCGATGCCCGCTGCGGAGAACCCAAAATCCGATCCCCAAATGGCGGGATAGGCACCGGTCAGTTCATAGGCCGCTTCGGTCGATTCAGAAATGGTGCCCAGGTAATTGTGTTGGCCGGAGAGGGTCTGCTTACCTGATAGCTGGGATAACTCCGCAAGCAAGGCCTCGACCTCTAGGATCGCGTGATGGTTGATGGAGAGGGGGGTGCGGTTGCAGGAGACGCTCAGGAGCGCCCATGTCAACCCAAGCCCTTGTATCAGGAGGAAAGTTCGAAGGTGTGTCATGTTACCACAATCAGCCAAGAGAAGGAAAGATAATGCAAGCAATCTCAAGCTCCAACTTCTTCCCAATTCGCTTTCCTTCCTTCTACAAATCCAGTCGCCCATTGCTTGCCCTCACCTGATGGACCTGCTAGCCGCGTTGGCAGGTTCTGAAAGACTCCCGGTACCATTATGTTGAGCAGGGCATTGGTGGGGGATGTTGTTTTGTAGGGTTTGGATGTGCGATTAATGGCTAGTACAGCCGCAGTGCCCGTAGGGCATGGGCGGCTGTACATTGTTAGCGGCTTTTTATTTCTATTTCAAGCAGCTAAATCTCGTGGCTGAATCTCAAACTCTTTCAATTTTCCAGCAAGCTCTTGGACAAATAGCTGCTTCCGGTATTGATATTGCCCCTGCATGAACGTATCTCCCTCATGCATATGAATCATCTCATTGACTGACTCGATTTGTTCAAGTAAGTCTAGTACGCGGGCGGCTTTTTCGCTGATCAGTGATTCCATTATTTACAACTTTATTTCAATGAATCCTTTTGGAAAGCGTTGTTTGCTTCGATTCTTCTTGCCGTGGCTGAACCAATGCTCCTAATATATCAAGTCCGATTGGGTACGAACATAATGAGAATGACCTTCAGGGTAAATGCGCACAATATATCCATCCACTCCATAGGTATCTTTACTGGATTGCTTGGCAAAACGTTCTAACTCTACCTCATATTGATCTACCAAATCATGATCAATCAGGCTGACCAAATCTATATCTCGTGGGTTGACCTTGGTACTGATGAAGCTGCCATCTACCCATTGGGTGTAGCGTATGTTTCCCAGCAACGCTTTGAGGTCTTTGTTATAGCGCACATACCCCTGAAATAATTGATGCCGAGTTGAATCTGCTTTAAACGGCTCCACGAAGCCAGCCTCAAATGATTCGAGATCTGTTGATACTTTTCCATAAGGCTTAAGGTAGCCGTGAATGTCGAAGCTAAATTCTATGTTGGAAGATACGGATTTCCGCCCATTTTGGCTACTCCATCCGCACCTTCTGCACCCACATGCCTTGATCGGTCTGCACCTTGACGATGGCGAGGCCGCGATAGCTACTGCACGAAGTAACTGGAATCGATCTGGGAAAGTGCCCCTGCTGCAAAACCGGACGGATGCGCTTGCTACGCGGGCTCGCACCCAAGGCCAGAAGCCCACCGAAGATCCACATCCCCTCTCCCAAACAACCTTAATCCACAAAGCCCCACGAAGGGCCGAAAATCGCTATGTCCTGACTCATTATTCACCCTGACAATCAACCTGCTAGACTCAAAATGGCTCTTTATGATCTCACTTTTTCTTCCCAAAATCGCCTCCCCTTGACTGCCTTGGGCCAGCCACAGCCCGCCCCCGAGACCCCAATCAACCATTGCTGCCCCATAGCTTGACTAGCGCTATCTGCTGCCCCAAGCGCATCGTCCAATGCCGATCCTCGGCATAAACTGCGGAATAAAGGCCGAGGCACGCCTCGCGGCCCCAGCCTTTATTCCTTAAATGTTGCGCGCAATATGGCGTATAGCATCAGTTGCGTATAGCGCCAATATTCACGCCCATTATTCCATATAGCTCCTCCCTCTTGCAGGATTCTCAATCTGCCAAAATTCCTGCGGATCACCAAGCAAATACTCCGATAAATCTCCCCCCCTCAAAAATATCGACAATCACTCCTCCCTCTCCGAGGTTCAGGGGTAAGTCAGATGTCACACGTGCTATTGGTGAGCCTGTTGAATATGGCAGTCGCAATACGCCTGCTACCAATCCTTCTTTCTTCGATATGCTACCGAAATGGGTATCCCTCCGGGCTACGATTGTGTGAACACAAGGAAACTTACGGTGAGCGCCTTTGCTGAGCAAGGCAGAAGTATGCCGAACCAACTCTCAAACGAACGAAGCGTAGAGCGATTCGCAGCTTGGTAGAAATGGCACCCCTCCAAGGGGTTTGAAACCCTTTGGAAGGGTTGAGGCATGTGACCCAAAGGCCAGCCCTCGCATCTCAACAGAGCAGATCAGCTTGTGGGAACAGATGTAGCCCAAGATTGTCCTGCAACAATTGTAGCTACAGGCAGGTTACTACCGAAATTACTGGGATTTGTAACAAAGATTATTTAATAAGGGGGAAGTTGGTAATTTTACTCGCAACCAGCCTAGTTTATCCACCTCAACTTTCCAACCTACTACCGATATGAGATTTTCCATCCTCTTCCGAATGTTCCTTTTGGTAGGCGTCGTCGGCCTGGTGACTTCCTGCGGACAGGAAGCAGTCTCCGATTATGCCGTACCCAATCAGTCTTTTGTCATGGAAGGACCGCTATTTCAAGGGCCTAATACCGCCCAGGCCTCGTTTGCGCCTGCGATGGCAGCAGAGGGAGAGTTGACAGGGGCTACGCTAGCTTCTGCCGTATTGAAGATGCCAGAGGGGCAAAATTTTGATGCCTTTTCAGACATCGTGCTACAACTCGTAACCGGTTCTAGCGATATGATTCAAGTGGGGGTGTTGAACCCTGTTCCCAAAGGTCAGTCAAGCCTTACGCTTCAAGTCGCGGCAGAGGCAGATTTGACCGAATTATTGGCCTCTGAAGAATGCGTATGGGTGATTGACGCCAACATTCCCGAGGATATGATGGACACGACCCTTACCTTTTCTGGAGATTTTTCGTTTGAGGTAACACATACCAAATAAGCAGACACAGAGTTGGTATGACGACACCTTTTGTTATCTAACCTACTTATAACCAATCAACATCATGATGAAATCAATATTTCTTTGCTTCTGCATCGCAGTACTCGGTGTAGGCATGAGCTTTGGACAGGACAAAAAAGTAGATCAAGAAGAAGCGGATCGACTGATCGGAGTATGGGCCCCTAGCAATGGTCTCGCCTTGGTAAGAGTGCAGAACATTGCTGGTAAATACTACGGTCGCATCGTAAAACTCAAAGAGCCCATTGATCCAGAAACGGGCGAACCCAAATTGGATAAGAACAACCCTGATGAGTCTTTGCGGACCACTCCACTGCTGGGGTTTCGGATGCTCAAGGACTTCGTGTACGCGGGCAAAGATGAATGGGCAGAAGGCACCATTTACGATCCGCAAAGCGGTAGCCTCTACAGTTGTACCATCAAAATGAAGAAGGATGGCACCCTAGACATTCGGGGCTATATCGGAGTAAAAGCACTGGGCCGTACGGATGTGTGGAAGCGGATAAAATGACGTGAGTTTTGCTTAAGACGAAATATAACCACCTGGTTGTGAGCAACTTCCTCCCCCTACGCCCCCTCCAAAGGGGGACAGTTTTCGATTGCTGTGCAATCTCCCCCGCTGGCGGGGGTTGGGGGTGGACAAAGT
>JBCCCJ010000022.1:0-12885 GCA_039033615.1 Bacteroidota bacterium | reverse complement strand
GGTCGCTTCGTGGCTATGCCTGGAGAGCTCGAAAGAGACTTCTCTCTGGCGTGGAGAGTTACAAACTCTGGAATTTGAGGCTCCCCCGTTGCAAACGGGGGAGAGCCTGGGGGGGTAATCTTCAGATTGTCATCCTGATGAAGGAAGGATCTCAGGTCGCTTCGTGGCTATGCCTGGAGAGCTCGAAAGAGACTTCTCTCTGGCGTGGAGAGTTACAAACTCTGGAATTTGAGGCTCCCCCGTTGCAAACGGGGGAGAGCCTGGGGATATCTATCCTTGCCGAAGGCTTAACCAACCCGATCAATCGCACATAAAGTCACCGGATCGAGCTTCCCACGAAGTTGAATGGTACCCAAAGAGCGGGATTGAAAGCTAGGGGAATCAGGAATGCGATCCAGCAGATCTTGGGAGATCAGCAGTTGGGTGTGGTAGCGGTTGCACAGCCCTTCTAGGCGGGAGGCCGTGTGTAAGACATCGCCAGTATAGACTTGTTCCTTTTTCACGGTTCCAACTGAGCCTACGGAAACTTTTCCGAAGTGCATACCTGCTTTGAAGTCTGGAATCAAGCCGTAATTCTTCATATAATACGGGGCCCGGGCGTTCATTCGCTCCGTGATCGCAAAAAAGCATGGCAGGCATTGTTGGTCGAGAATGCCTTCTTCCAAGCCCCAGGAAACCACGACTTCGTCTCCGACATATTGATAGATTTCTCCCTGATGGGCCACGATGGGTTCGCTTACATCGGCGAAGAAATCATTCAGCAAATTGAAATAGGAAAGGTGGCCCAGTTGCTCGGCGATTCTGGTGGAAGAGCGGATGTCGAGAAACATGAAAATCCGGCAGGTTTCCCTCGCCATGGAGGAAAATTCCAATTCGTAGGCTTCCAGCGTAGCTTTTCGATCCAGCATGCTTTGGCTCCTGGCTTGCAAGACGGTTTCCACCATTTTGTGGTTGTCCCAGGGCTTGATGACAAAGTCGTGAGCGCCCTGCTTGATGGCCTTGATTGCCAGGTCAATATCGGCATAGGCGGTCATCATCACCACTTGAGAATCGGGCGATTTCTTTTTCACTTCTTTGAGCCAGGACAAGCCTTCCTCTCCACTGGTATTTCCGAGTGAAAAATTCATATCCAGCAGCACTACATCATAGTATTGCTGACTGAGCAAGTGGGTAATTTGTTGAGGAGATTGACAAGTGACGACTTCGACAAACTGTTTTCGCAGCAGAATCCTCAGGGTAAACAGGATTCCCTCGTCATCGTCTATGATCAATAACCTGCCCTTAGGTTCATGCATGAGAAAACGGGCTTTTGATGAGAATAGTACGAGGGAAGGCAGAGGTAAGATACTGTGAAATCTGCGATTTCGACAACAAATCAGGCAAAAGCATGACTTCCCTCCATCGACAGCATTTCAGTTTTTGGAAATCTTGAATTTGAGAAAGATCTCTGCTTGTCAGGCACTTCTAGCAAAAATCGCCCCTGAGAGCCTGCAATAGCGATCCTTCATTTTCATATGTCGGAATAAGTATTAACTTTGCCGCATTCTCAAGCGGAATAATCAAGACATCAATTCAAAATTTAACTGCACCGAATTGGATCTATTTGACAAGATTGATCGAAACATGGCCACCGACCTGGGACAATATGCTTCCGTAGGTCACGGCTATCTCGCTTATCCAAAATTGGAAGGAGAAGTAGGTCCCTGGATGAAATTTCAGGGGAAAGACGTGCTGGTTTGGTCGCTCAACAGTTACTTGGGCCTCGCTAACCACCCAGAGATCAGGAAAGTAGATGCGGAAGCTGCTGCAGACTATGGTCTGGCCTATCCCATGGGATCGCGCGTACTGACTGGCAACTCCAACAATCATGAGGAGTTCGAGCGTCAGGCAGCAACTTTCATGCAGAAAGAAAGCGCCTTCATGCTCAACTTTGGGTACCAGGGATGTATGTCCATCATTCATACCCTGACCGACCGCAGAGACGTGATCGTGTATGATCAGCTTTCCCATGCTTGTATCATGGATGGGATGAGCATGTCTATGGCCAAACGGTTTGTGTTTGCTCACAACAACATGGAGCAACTGGAAAATCGTCTGGAGCGCGCCAAAAAAATCACCGAAAAGACAGGTGGGGGAATTTTGGTCATCACCGAAGGAGTATTTGGGATGCGGGGAGACCTTGGTCAACTCGACAAGGTGGTGGAATTGAAAGACAAGTATGGCGCCCGCCTATTTGTGGATGATGCCCACGGTTTTGGGGTGATGGGAGAAACCGGAATTGGTACGGGCGAACATTTTGGGGTACAAGATAAAATAGATGTACTCTTCAATACGTTTGCTAAGTCTATGGCCGGATTCGGCGCATTTGTATGTGGGGACGAAAAGGTGGTGAACTATCTGAGATACAACATGCGGAGCCAGATCTACGCCAAGTCTCTTTGCATGCCGATGACAGTAGGCGCCATCAAGCGATTGGAGATGTTGCGGACCATGCCAGAACTGCGCACCAACTTGTGGAATATTGTCCGCAAGCTGCAAAGCGGATTGGTAGAGCGTGGGTTCGATATCGGAAATACCCAGTCTCCAGTTACCCCGGTATATCTCAAGGGAAGTCCCTTGGAAGCCATTGGAGTAATTGCTGACTTGCGGGAAAACTACAAGATTTTCGCATCTGGAGTTGTTTATCCAGTTGTTGAAAAAGATGTCATCATGCTTCGTCTGATTCCTACCGCTCACCACCGGGAGGAAGATGTGGAGTACAGCTTAAAGGCCTTTGAAGAAGTGCGGCAGAAAATTGCAGATGGAGCCTACAAAAGCCATGAATATGCAGCCCTAATTCGTCAATAAATCCACTCAAAGTTTGTCTAAACTGGATTTTTTTCATTATTTGAGTTAAACCCAAAACGTGAACAAATGGAAAAATACGCAAAACTGAAAAGCTTGGTCATCGCTATCGAGGACGATTTCTCGAAGTTTTACGACAAAAAGAACAAAGCTGCTGGCACCCGTGCCCGTAAAGCTATGCAAGAGGTCAAAGTTCTGGCTCAGGACATCCGTAAGGAAATCCAGGAAGCTAAGAATACCGACTAAGCTCCAAAAAGGACTAAAACCGTAAAAAAACAGCCGGAGGATCACATCCTTCGGCTTTTTTTATGCGTCAACTTTTTAGGACTCAATCCTTACCCCTGTTTTGTCATACCTTGCAGGCTGGCAAGTTGGGTCTGGAGATGTTCAGAAGCAGCAACCAGGGGCAAACGAACCCCGAGCTCACACAAGCCTCGCTGTTTCAGCAAAGCTTTGATCCCTACCGGGTTGCCTTCGGCGAAAATGGCTTGCATCAAAGGCATCATCTCGAAGTGAATGCGTCTGGCTTGTACAAGTTTTCCATCTAGGGCGAACCGAATCATGTCTCCGATCTCTTCAGGGAATGCATTGGCAAGCACCGAAATCAGTCCCTTGGCCCCTATGGCAACCATGGGCAAGGCCAACAGATCATCTCCTGACAAGAGCTCAAATCCTTCAGGTTTGCGCCGAATGATTTCCATGATTTGCCCCATATCACCAGATGCTTCTTTGATGGCGGTGATGTTGGCACACGATTCGGCTAGTTGAAGAGTGGTTTCTGCCTGCAGGTTAGAGGCGGAGCGACCAGGTACGTTGTATAGGATGATTTCCTTATCGGTACTTCCTGCAATCGCTGAAAAATGCTGAAACAGCCCCGCCTGAGAAGGTTTGTTGTAATAGGGATTCACCGAAAGAAAACCCGT
Organism: Bacteroidota bacterium; assembly: GCA_039033615.1. Lineage (GTDB taxonomy): Bacteria > Bacteroidota > Bacteroidia > J057 > J057 > JBCCCJ01. Next base: position 9,118 of record JBCCCJ010000022.1, on the reverse strand, counting down.
AGCAGGATACCGTTTATCTAACGTCTGAACTTGTTTACAGACCTTGGAAGTATGATTGCCACCAGCTCCGATCACAATCGGCAGGCGATCTCCAAGCTGTTTAAACGTTTCATCCAATATGAGCATTTGCTCAGTTTCGGAAAGGGTGCTCGTCTCACCTGTGGTGCCGAGCATCACCAAATACTCCACATTTGCTTCCAAATGGAGCAACATACGCCGGAGGGCAGCGATTTGTACGTGCCCATCAGCATCGAAAGGAGTTACTACTGCAACTCCAGTCCCAGAGAAGGTATTCATGTAAATCAGACTTTTACCTTTTTCCCGTTGTCAATCATGTTGAGAAAGTAATCAAACTCTTTGATCATCGCCTTGAGGCCAAGGACTTTGGCATCAACTTGGTTGATCATCAGTTCGTAGCAACTTTCAAATCCTTCCCGATGGACGCCCGTGCGGGTTTTTGCTCTCGCCATGCTACAGATGTACTTGGACGTCATGTGAACAGACAGGTCAAAATCCATCAGAATATCCAGTTCGTGTTTTCGAATCTGGTTTTCAATTGTGGGGGTAGGGTAGTCGAGCCAATTGAGTTTGGTGGGATTGATGAAAATATCCTCTCCACTCTTGGCCAATACGGGCTCAGCTTTTTTATTAAAACTGATCTCGATCAACAGGAGGCGTTTATTGCGCTTCCGAAGCGCGCCCATGTAGGTGCGGATCAAGTCCAGATCTTCGCCGGCAGTCTCATCGGCATTGACGATCAGCCCAACGTATCTGGCACTGTCGAGATCCACGAAATCCCGGGAGTACTCTTTGGTACGGTCGAGATTGCGAATGCGACGTTTGCTGAATTTTTCCTTTAAGTCGCTAAGCCATTCCATTAGATCAAGTTCAAGAAATCACCTTCAGATAATACGGGTATATTCAGCTTTTCGGCTTTGCTAAGCTTGGATGGTCCAGCATTCTCCCCAGCAACCAAATAGCTGGTTTTGCTTGATAGAGAGCTTTTTACTTCTCCTCCCAACTGCTCAATCAACTCCTTCATTTCATTACGGCCACGGCTGCTGAAAACGCCGGAAATTACGAAACTTTTCCCACTTAATTGATCAGACTGCTTGCTTTTTTCCGCCACCTCTACATGTACCCCAGCCTCGCTGAGTCGTTGCACCACGGCCTGATTACTTGCTTTGGCAAAGAATTCTCCTACACTCTCAGCGATTCTGCCTCCGATATCAGGAACCGCAATCAACTCTTCTTCAGTGGCTCTGCTGAGTGCTCCAATGTTCCCAAAAGCTCTAGCTAGTTTTTTGGCCACTGTCGCCCCAACAAACCGAATTCCCAACCCAAACAACACCCGCTCAAAGGGAATCTCTTTACTTCTTTCAATACCTTGTAACAAATTTCGCACCGAAAGATCGGCAAAACGGTCCAACTGGATCAACTGCTCATATTCCAGCCCAAACAGATCGGCATAGGTGTTGATCAGCCCTTCATCCACGAGTTGATTGACAATCTCTGTCCCCAAGCCATCTATGTCTAAGGCTTTTCGACTGGCAAAGTGGATGATTCGTCCCTTTACCTGAGGGGGACAGCCGTCTATGTTGGGACAATAATGATTGGCATCCCCTTCTTCGCGCACCAAGGGCGTCCCGCATTCCGGACACAAGTCCGGGAAGAGGACCTTTTCCGCGTCTTCCGCTCGCTGATCCAATACGACCCCCGTGATCTTAGGAATGATCTCTCCGCCTTTTTCAATGGTTACGACGTCCCCAATGTGAAGATCTAGGCGTTCAATTTCATCGGCGTTGTGGATGGAAGCTCGCTTGACGGTGGTTCCCGCAAGGAATACTGGTTTGAGGTTGGCCACCGGGGTCACTTTTCCCGTTCTGCCTACTTGGAAGCTGACAGACTCCAGGATCGTTACGGCATCTGCGGCTTTGTACTTGTAGGCAATGGCCCAACGAGGAGCTTTTGAGGTAAACCCAATTTCTGGGCGCAACGCCAATTCATCGACTTTGATGACAATTCCATCAATGTTATAATCTAGGGCATGTCGCTTCTCTTCCCATTCATCCAGATACTGCTTGACCTCTTCCAGGTTTTGGCAAATGCGATGCGCCCCACTTTGCCGAAATCCCCATTCCCGAAGCAAGGCCATCTGCTCAGAATCGGTCGCCACCTGGGAGCCATCCACATCCAGTTGGTACCCAAAGAAAATCATGGACCGAGAGGCCACGACTTTGGAATCCTGCATTTTCAAGGTGCCAGCCGTAGTATTGCGCGGATTGGCCAATAAAGCAAGGCCTTCCTTTTCTCGGCTTTCATTCAGTTGTTGAAAGGCAGAAAGCGGCATCACTACTTCTCCCCGTACTTCCAGGCTGGCAGGATGGTCGCTGCCACGCAGACGCAGCGGAATGCTCTCAATGGTCCGAATATTCGCCGTGATCTCATCCCCTTGAACCCCATCGCCACGGGTTACCCCTCGGACCAGCACTCCATTTTCATAGTGTAAGCTGAGCGAAACTCCGTCAAATTTGTGCTCTAGCAGATAGGTGAATGGGTTGCCACCAGCGAGTTTGTTCACTTGTTCATCAAACTCTTCGATATCTTCCTGAGAATAGCTATTGTTCAGGCTGAGCATCGGCCGCAGGTGCTGAAAGCTTGGAAAGTCCTTGGTCACCGCTCCTCCCACTCGAAGGCTAGGGGAGTCTGGAGCCTGGAACTCGGGATGCTTTTCTTCCAACTCCGTGAGTTCTTTCAGCTTTTGATCAAACTCATAGTCCGAAATGGAGGGTTGAGCAAGTACGTAGTATTGGTGGTTATGCCGCTTGAGTTCTTCGGTTAATTGCTGGATTCGATCCTGAGGAGACATAGAGAAACAAAAATCGGAAAGTGAATAAGAAAAAAAGGAGCGGTTCTTCAGCGTTTGATCAGATCAGAAACGAAGATGAATTCTTCTAAAGGAGGAACGTCTGAATACAGGATTTCCTTATTGGTTCCTTCCCATTCTTTGTGGCCTTTGTACAAAAACATGATCTTATCGCCAATATTCATGACACTGTTCATATCGTGAGAAACGATGACGGTGGTCATGTTGTATTCATAGGTCAGCTCCTGGATCAACTTGTCGATGACCGAGGCAGTCAAAGGGTCCAGACCAGAATTGGGTTCATCGACAAAGAGGTATTTGGGATTCATGGCGATGGCGCGAGCAATGCCTACCCGTTTCATCATCCCGCCAGAGATTTCTGAAGGGAACAGATCGTTGACTCCTTCCAGGTTGACCCGCTGTAGGCAAACATTGACCCGTTCCAGCACTTCCGCTGGTTTCTTGTTGGTGAACATCTGAATCGGAAAAGCCACGTTTTGCTCCACGGTCATAGAATCAAACAAGGCCGAGCCCTGAAAGAGCATTCCGATGTTTTTGCGAATCTCTCTGACCTGGCGGTGATCTGCTTCATGAAAATCCTGACCATCATAGAGGACCTGCCCGGCGGTGGGAGCAAATAGGCCCACGGTGCTTTTGAGCATGACACTCTTGCCACTTCCACTGGCCCCAATGATCATGTTGATTTTGCCTCGCTCAAAATGAAAATTGATACCTTTGAGGACTTCTTTTTCGCCGAAGGATTTTCTCAGATTGATGATCTCAATTGACATAGGGCCAAAGATCGTAAATGTTTTGGAAGGAGAAGGCAAAATGTTCTTACCTTCGTGCCTGAAAAATACACAATTCTTAGCAGCAATCGGACCTTATGGCCAGAATTCTCACCGGCATCCAAAGTACAGGAACCCCGCACCTGGGAAATCTTCTCGGGGCCATTTTGCCGGCCATTCAGATGTCGAATGACCCCAGCAATGAATCTTTTCTGTTCATTGCGGATTTGCACACCCTCACTTCCGTCCGGGAGGGAGATACCATTCGGGAGAACACTTATGCCACCGCAGCGGCTTGGCTGGCTTGCGGATTAGATACGAAGAAAACGGTTTTTTACCGCCAATCAGATGTACCTGAAACGGCAGAATTGAGCTGGTATTTGTCTTGTTTCATGCCGTTCAATCGGCTGAAACTGGCCCACTCCTTTAAGGACAAAGCGGATCGGATGGATCAGGTCAATGCAGGACTCTTTACCTATCCTGTGCTCATGGCCGCTGACATCCTGTTGTATGATTCTCACCTTGTCCCGGTTGGCAAAGATCAGAAGCAACACCTGGAATTCACTCGGGATATGGCAGAAGCCATCAACCGCACTTATGGAGAGGACAGCTTGGTGGTGCCAGAAGCCAGAATTGACGAGAAGGTCATGGTCATTCCTGGAGTCGATGGAGAGAAAATGAGCAAGTCCCGCGACAATACGATTGTGTTGTTCCAGTCGGATAAGAAGCTCAAGAAACAGGTGATGTCCATTGTAACTGATTCCACTCCCCTGGAAGAACCCAAGAATCCAGATACCTGTAATGTGTTTCAACTGTATCAATTGCTGGCGAGTGAGGAGGAAGTAGCCGAAATGCGCCAGAACTACCTAGCTGGCGGCTATGGCTATGGTCACGCAAAAAAAGCCCTCCTGGAATTACTCAAAACCAAATTTTCAGTAGAGCGGGAGCGTTTTGCCTACTACATGGAGCACAGAGGAGAAATCGACGAGAAGTTGGCCGAAGGAGCTGCCAAAGCCAAAGAGGTCGCCCATCAGGTACTCAAACGACTTCGGGCCCGCCTTGGCTACCAATAACAACGAATCAGCAAAAACATGCACATTTGTATTGCAGGAAATATTGGGGTGGGGAAAACGACATTGACCTATTTGTTGTCAAAATATTTCGGCTTCGAGGCCATGTATGAAGACAATGAGCAGAATCCCTACCTGATGGATTTCTACTCCGATATGCACCGCTGGTCGTTCAATCTGCAGGTATCCTTCCTCCAATCCCGTTTGAAAAAACTGATGATGATCCGGACCGAGAATCTGAATGTCATTCAGGACCGGACGGTCTATGAAGATGCGCAAATCTTTGCGCCCAACCTCCATGCCATGGGGCTAATGGATTCTCGGGATTACGATACCTATCGGGAACTGTTTGAAGCCATTGCTGACATCATCCAGCCACCAGACCTGATGATTTACCTACGGGGCGGCATTCCGACCCTGGTCGAGCAAATCGAAAATCGGGGCCGCAAATATGAGGATTCTATCCGTCTGGACTACCTCAAGCGCCTCAACGAGCGCTACGAAGCCTGGTACGAAACCTACAACTACGGCAAGAAAATCGAAGTAACCGTCGGAGACCTCAACTTCCGCGACAATCCCGAACACCTCGGCATCATCATCAACCGCGTGAAGGGAGAATTGTACGGGTTGTTTTCGTGAAACGATCCTCCTCAGCCAAACAAAGTCAACGTACAGCTCTATCGCTTTTTCATCAACACCACATTCTCCACGTGCGCCGTGTGGGGAAACATGTCCACTGGCTGAGTTTTCAATACCTCGTATTTCTCTTTGAGTAGTTCCAGGTCGCGGGCCTGAGTCGCGGGCTTGCAGGAAACGTAGATGATGTACGCTGGAGAAACTTCAAGGATTTGTCGGACGACTTTCTTGTCCATGCCCTGGCGAGGGGGATCAGCGATGAGGACGTTGGGGATGCCTTCTTTTGCGACCAGTTCTGGAGTCAGAAGCTGTTTCATGTCTCCTGCATAAAAGGAAAAGCGATCTTCTGCCAAATCATTCAGTCGCACATTCTCCCGGGCATCCACGACAGCAGATTCGACGTATTCGATCCCGACAATGTTCTCGGCCCATGCTGATACAAAGATCCCGATGCTCCCCGTGCCCGAATAAAGGTCATATACGACTTCGTGTTTGGCCTGGTCATCAGCAAGCGTTTCTTTCAAGAAATCCTGCACCACCCCATAGAGTACTTCTGCCTGTTTGGGATTGGTTTGGAAGAAGGAAAGCGGACGAATCCGAAACTGATAGTCTCCCAATCGCTCTGTCAAATAGGGCGTGCCTTTCCAGACCCGAAACGGCAGATCGGTATAGACACTGTTGACTTTTTGATTCACGACCCAGAGGTATTGGGTGATTTGAGGAAATAGGTCTGTCAGGTGAGAAAAGATAGCATCTACCACTTCGGGACGGTCTTCGGCCATGATGAGGTTCACCAAGACTTCCCCTGAAGCGACCGAAGTACGGAAAGCCAGTTCTCTTAGCAGGCCTTCGTTAGCTTTGTTGTCATAATAGGGATAGCCTTTCTCTTGTGTGAAATCCCGGACCGCATTCCGGATCTCATTGACGATGGGAAGTTGGAGTAGACATTCCTCCACGTTAAATACCTTATCAAAAGAGCCCGGGGCATGATATCCCAGCGCGATTTCTGGTCGAGGCATGCCCGAAGCGATTTCTTCTCGGGTCATCCAGACTTTGCTCGAAAAAGAGAACTCCAGTTTGTTTCGATAAAAAAATGGCTCTCCTTCCACCCCAAGGATGGGCAATTTTTCTCCAATTTTTACCTTGCCTACCCGCTCTAGGGTGTTGATCACTTGCCGCTCTTTTTGACGCAATTGAGCTTCATAGGTCATATGCTGCCATTTGCAGCCTCCACAAACCTGAAAATGCTGACAACGCGGTTCAGTGCGATCGGAAGAAGGCTGATCCATGCGTTCTACCCGACCCAGGAGGTTCTTTTTGCGCTTGCCATAGACGTGCACCAAGCCCTTATCTCCCGGCACGGCACCTTCCACAAAAACAACCCTGCCTTCGTGCTTGGCAATGCCTTTTCCATCCACGGCACCGTCGATGATCTCCATTTCTGCCGAAAACGGCTTAATTCTTCGTCCCATGTCGCAAAACTACGAATGTTTTCCACTCTGAAAACGAAGAATTTGTACCTTGCTTCTCCCAACTACCAGCTTCATGCGATTCATTTTTCTGGCAACGCTTTTCAGTCTGTGGTTTCCCCTCCTTGGACAAGTCCAAGATGATTTTTCAGACGGGGATTTCTCTCAGAACCCTACTTGGAATGGCGAACCCTCTTTGTTTCAAATCAGTGCGGATTTCCAACTTCAATCCAATGGGCCTGCTGCTTCCGATACGCTTCATTTGGCTACGGATAATTCCCTGATTGACAGTGCGGAGTGGCGATTTCGGATCACCTATGCTTCCGCTCCTTCCGGCTCCAATCGAATCCGGGTGTATCTGGTTTCAGACCAAGCCAATCTGGAAGGCCCCTTGAATGGGTATTTCCTCGCAGTAGGGGAGGGAGGAAGCAATGATAGCTATGATTTGTATCGGCAGGATGGGGACAACCTCAGTTTACTGATTGATGGTCTAGACAGCTTGGCAGGATCAGAGATTGATGCGAGGATACGGGTACGGCGGGATCAATTAGGGAATTGGTCATTGGAAGTCGATCCAGGAAATACAGGTATGTTTCAAGCACAGGGAGTCATTCAGGACTTGACCCATACCACAACTTCCTCCATAGGAGTTTGGATTAAGCATACGTCGACCCGGGCAGATGACTTTTTCTTCGATGACTTTTATGTGGGTCCGTACCAGATTGACAATCAACCTCCGGTGATAGACTCGGTAGAAGTCTTGGGGTCGAATCAGCTTCAGTTGGTGATGAGTGAGGAGGTAACCGAATCCTCGGCGGAGGAAGATTTGCATTATCTGCTCTTGCCACCCAGTCAAGTACCCTCTCAGGTCACCCGATCTGAGGTCAATCCCGCTGAAGTCATCCTAGATTGGCAGGTCGCCTTCCAAGACAATCAGACCTATCAATTGGTGGTGAATCAATTGGTGGATTTCAGTGGAAATGTGATGTCCAATCCAGACACGATTGCCTTTGCCGTGGACTTGCCGGATGTGGCCATTCCAAAAGATGTCATTTTCAACGAGATCATGGCCGACCCCAGTCCAGTAGTGGGTTTACCAGAAGCAGAATACATAGAGATTCTCAATCGCAGCACCAAAAGCTTTGACCTAATGGGTTGGACCCTGGAAGACAATACCGCTTCAATTTCGCTCCCGGCCTATTCCTTAGGTCCCGGTGAGATGGTGGCCCTAACCAGAGAGGCAGACGCTCCGTTGCTTCAAGGATTTGGACCTTCCTTGGGGATTCCAGGCTTTCCCACGCTCACGAATGCAGGAGAACCCCTGGCCCTTGTTTCGCCATTAGGGTTGATCGTTGACAGCCTTCAATACCGTTCCGATTGGTACGGCGATCCAGAAAAAGACAATGGGGGCTACAGCCTGGAACTCATTCGACCAAATCAGTTGACTTGCCCGGATGCGCCCAATTGGATCGCTAGTATCGCTGTGGAAGGAGGGACCCCGGGTACGCAAAACAGCGTTTTTGATCCCAATCCAGATACCCAGGCTCCTTTGGTACAATCCGTCAATCTACTCGGTACTCAGCAGTTGGAAATATGTTTTGACCAGAGCATGGATGAAGCGAGCCTGGTAATTCTGAGTAATTATTTCCTATCTGCGGGCCTAGGGAATCCAAACATAGTCCAAGTCATTGAGCCAGACGCTGCATGCATTCAACTAGGGTGGGGGAGTAGCATTCCGGTTGGCATCAGTTTGACACTTGAGATCTCAAATCTGTTGGATTGCCAGGGAAATGTATTTCAGGATACCAGTTTGCAGGTGGCCCGAGGAGTCGCTCCACAAGCCTTCGAAGTCATCATCAATGAATGTTTGTTTGATATCAATCCGGTGGTGGGATTGCCTGAAGCAGAATTTGTAGAACTCTTCAACCGAAGTACTCAGATTCTTGATCTGACCGGGTACCTGTTCGCCGACGCTTCTGGTAGCGTAAGCCTCCCTTCCGAAACCTTATTCCCCGGAGAATATGTCATCATTTGTGATGAAGATGACCAGGCCGCCTTTGAAGCCTTTGGGAAAGTCTGGAAAGTAGATGGATTGCCGAATTTGAATTCTGATACCGATAGCCTTCGCCTGACTGGACCTAATGGAGAATTGGTAGATTATGTGTTTTACGAAGATGAGTGGATCACAGAGGAAGAAAAGACCCAAGGAGGCTGGAGCCTAGAGCGCATTGATCCCAACCTATTGGACTGCAATCAACCAGCCAACTGGGGGGCGTCCAATGATCCCAG
>JBCCCJ010000021.1:0-13355 GCA_039033615.1 Bacteroidota bacterium | reverse complement strand
CCTTCCGACATCCCTTCTTCTGCAAAATCGACGGTCGAGAAATCAATGACTTAGATCAGCGGATGCCTGGGCTTTGGCTGCTTGAGCACCTCATTGAGTAAGCTGATGTTGTCAATCTGGAAGATTTCCGCCATGGCGCACACGATTCAACTCAGGGATTCTACTCTTGCCTTGAGTTCCTGATTGAAGGTAAGGTACATAGATTTCATGTTATGGGTAACCAATCGGCCCATGAAGTGGGTCGCGCCCCCTTCGACTCCATCCGTTTGGATGAACAGGGTATTGCCATTGGGAAGCTCTTCCAGGCGATAAAGATGATGATCGCTCATGCCCATCATCAGGGGATCAGACCAGCCAAAGGAGACTCCTTCTTCAAATTCAATGATGGTGTGCTCGAATTCCATGTTTTTCTTCCCAAGGGGAGCCTTGAAGCGGGAGGTGGCTTTCCCGCCTTCCCTGAAGTCTCCTTTGATGCCCTGAAAAGAGGAACTCCACTCGGGCATGCGTTCGAAGTCGGTGAGCACGGCCCATACTTTTTCTCTGGGAGCCGCTATTTCGATCTGGGTAAAGACCTCTCGCTTGTCATTTTTTTCCTGAGTCATTTATTTGAATGGGGTAGCAAATCCTCCCATTTCATCATCTTTTGTTCTCGGATGAATGGAATGTTGCAACAAAAATGACTTCTCCAGAAGAAAAGAGAGGGGACAGATCTCGGAATCTTGTATGCTTTTCTCTGGGAGGGAGAAATGGGCACCTCATTCACAGACAAGGCCAGTTCATTGGATCAAGGTCGCAATGCTGGCAGGAGGCAAGTTCAGCCCATCCGTAGCGGTCGCTTGCTCTGCGTGGAATTGCTGGGCGGTGGTAACAAAAGTCTGAAAAGCTCCTCCTCCGGTTCCTGACAGGGAAATCTCTAGGGGCTCTTCCCCCAAGTTGATCAGAATCAACCCCATCTTTTCGTCTTCCAGTTGAAAGGCCAACGCCAAGAGATCCTCTTCTGCTTCTTCTACTCGAATCCGCACCGCTCCCGGTCGAATGTGCCGATAGAAGTGCTTGGACACGTGATACAAAAAAGTCGGCTGTCCCTGACTGATGAGGCCATTGTCAAAACTTTCGCTCATCTGCCAATACACCCAGGCGGAGGCTTGCCCATAGTGAAAGGCATTGAACATGGAGGTAGCCAGATCCAATCCACCGTAGATGGTATTCGGATTGAAGCCGGATGTCTCGGTCATCCACACTTGCTTATTGCCTTGCTGGGCTTTTTCGTAGGTTTCCTGCCAATTTTGCGGGCCTTCATCGGAGGGGTCAATGCCATTGTCCCGATAGTTGTGGATTGCAAAAATATCGGTGTAGCGATTGGCAAGGCTGTCCTGCAAAATCGCATCCAGGTATTGGCGAATGTGCCACATACTTTGCACATCTTCCGGCGCAAACAGCTTGGTTTCTATGCCTTCTTGTTCAAATCTGCTTCCTACCACTTTGATCAAGTCGCGCAGGCTCTCCGGGCTGTGGACACAAGAGGCATAAAATTGCGAGAAGCGAGGTTCGTTCTGCACGCTGAGGGCATATAAGTCGATGCCCGTCTCTTGTTTGAGTAGATGAACATAGGCCACACAGTATTCGGCAAATTCTTCGTAGTGGTCCATTCGCAACTGATTGGTCGTGGCATCGGGTGCGTCGGTGTAGGGTGGGGCGCTGTTCTGGTCATTGGTACCATTGCCCCGGTGATCGTTGTGTTTCATCCAGATGGGCGGCGACCAGACGGTAGCGATCAGCTTCTCCAGTCCTGCCTCGTGCATGGCTTTGAGGTAAGGGAAATGCTGCCCCAGGTGACTGTCGGCAGAGGGGGGAGAAATTGTGCTTAGGTTGAAGTTTTCGATGGCCAGTGTTTCTGGGTCTTCATTGTCGTTTTGGGGTTCAAAGCTGATGGGGATGTTGTCCCGCAGAATGGTAACGCCCAAATCATTGAGCAATAAATCCAGAAAGGCCTCGTCGTAAAATGGTCCCTGAGACCACCAGGTGTTTTGCGCTCCAAAGCCACCAAAGCCTTCTATGGTTTCATACTGAACGCTGCTGTCCAATTGAAGAGCAACGGAAATGGGTTCTGGTTCTGCTGGTTCTTCCGGCTCAGAGGTGGGTTGACAGGAGAGAATAAGGAGCGACAGCAGGCAGGGGCTCCACCAGAGGACAAAATGGTTGACTTTCATAGGATAAAGAGATAGAAACCGTGTTCTTCCCCCCTTCCCATTGATGGCGCCAGGAAACGGGAGAAGAACACAGTCCGCGAATGGTTAATTACTGCTACTACTATTCAGACATCTTACCAGAAGGGCAAGTCAATAGCCTGCATTTTGATTCAAATTGCCGTTCAGCACAATTTCACTAGCGGGCAGGGGCAAGACCAGATGTTTGTCCACGTCAAAATCAAAATCTGTTCGTACGGTGTTGAAATCCCAATTGGCTAAGTTGATGAAGCCCGCTTTGTGCCAGCGACGCAGGTCATACCAGCGATTGCCGCCTTCAAAGGCCAATTCCCGTCGACGCTCATCCATGATCAACTGACGAATCTCATTCCGATCCGCAATATCCGTATTCAAGGCCATTGGCACGGTTGCCACAGAATCAGACATTCGGGCCCGATCCCGGATGCTATTGACCAATTCCAGGGCTTCCTGGGTAGAGCCACCAGATTCATTCAAGGCTTCGGCCTTCATCAATAGGACATCCGCATAGCGAAGGATCCGAGCGTTGTTGAAGTGGTCAGGGCTCCCATTCGAGCGGGGTCGAACCACATACTTTTTCACATTGGCACTGTCATAGGTATCGGCAATCCGAGGGTCTCCTGGCTCGAAAGTGTTTCGCAGGCTTTCGGTACTCTCCAGATTCCGGCTGCCAAACATGGACCAGTGCCCATCAAAAAAGCCCCAAAATCCCCCCAAGTCCCCTACCACGGAAAAAGCATCGTTGTTCAACCAGACATTGTTGACGTTGTTTTTACCGAACTGGATTTCGAACACCGATTCAGCGTTGTGCTCCAGCGCTTCATCAAAATTGTCTCCGAATACTGGCAACAGTTCGTAGCCCGTCACCTGGTCCAACTCTGAGATACTGGCTTGATAATCTCCATCGTCTTGGTTGATGGTTGCCCGATACAACAAGGCTTTGCCAGCCATGCCATGGGCCGCTCCGGCAGTCACCCGTCCGAGCAACTCATCGCTCCAGCTTTGAGGGAGGAGACCGGCCGCTTCTTGAAAGTCAGCGATCGCCTGATCTAACAACTGTGTCCCAGAAGAATTGGGCACTTTGGCATCTTCTGAGTCGGTGATCCGCTCCGTTACGAGGGGGGCGGTTTCAAAATGATTCCACAGCAGAAAATTCGCATACCCTCGCAGGAAGAGCGCCTCCCCTTGGTGATGATTTTTCACCTCTTCACTTTCGTAGGCTTCTGGTCGCTCCGTTTGCTTGAGCAAGACAATGTTGGCTCTTGCGATCACTTGATACAGAAATTGAAACAGATTCGACACGTCCCCATTGGTCGCATTGAGCGTCGCGAAGGTTTCGAAGGGATACGGACCTTGGGTTGTCAAATCATCTCCCGGCAGCAGCCAAACGTCATGGAGCCAGTTGCCACCGCGGTAATTGTACAGGAAGATCAACTTTTGATATACGCCGTAGACGGCACGTTCGAATTCTGCCTCATCTGCGAAGAAGCCTTCCTCGGTCAAAGAAGCAGGAGGAATGTCCAATTGGTCCTGGCAACTGATGGATACCAGGAGGAAGAACAGGATCAAGGGAATATGAAGGAATTGTTTCATGAGTCGAGTAGTTGGAAATTAGAAGCTAAGGTTCAGTCCGAGCGTGTAAATTCTTGGCGGCGGGATCACATCATTTTCTGGATCTACTCCACTCCAGGGGGTAAAGAGCAGGAGGTTGGTGCCACTGAGGTACAAGCGAATGTTTCTGGCATTGCCCAGGCGATTTCTCGCTCCTGGTGGCAAGTTGTAGCCCAGCTGAACATTCTTCAGGCGTAGAAAACCGGCATCTTCTACCCAGCGACTGGAAAAGCGGGTGTTTCCCGTAGGATCTCCGGCCATGGCTCGGGGCATGGTTTCAGAAGGATTCGCTGGGGTCCAACGGTCCTTGGTGGTGGACCACTGATTGATGCCCATGGAACTCATGGATTCTCCTCGCCAGCGCGCATTGTTCACTTTTTGCACGTCTCCAATGCCCTGGAAAAAGACAGAGAGGTCCAGTCCTTTCCAGTTGGCTCCCAAGTTGAAGCCGTAGAAATAGCCAGGGATGGTGTTGCCCAAGAAGGTCTGATCCAAGGTATTGACGACGCCATCGGCCCCTTCTTGGCGAAATTCTCCTTCCTCGTCGGAGGGTCCATAGAGGTCTGCAAAGTACATATCTCCTGAAGCCCGGCGGCTGTCGTCGCTCTGCTGGTCGGTAGTGGTAGCCACATAGGTATCGACCTCTCCTTGATTTTGGAAAATCCCTTCCGCCTGAAAGCCCCACAAATAGTTGAGCGGCAAGCCTTCTTCGATGCGGTTGAAATTGCCCCCCACGGGATCGCCATTGGCCAATTCTACCACTTCATTTTTCACGGTGGTCAGGTTCCCTCCCAAGTCGAGGCTGACATCGCCCAACTTGAAGTTGTAGCCCAGCACAAATTCAAAGCCACTGTTGCGAACAGAAGCGATGTTGAACACGGGTGCCTGCGTATTGCCGACCACCATCGGCAAAGCAACTGCCTGTAGGATGCCTTCGGTGAATCGGCTGTAGTATTCTGCCGTTACGTTCAGAGAATTGTTGAAAAAGACCCCGTCAAAGCCGATGGAAGTGGTCGTTGAGGTCTCCCAACTGAGGTTGATCACCGGAAAGTCTGGCAAAAAGGCTCCTTCGTTGTTGGTACCAATGGGTCCAGGACCAGTTGGAAAGCGCGGATTGAGGCTGATCAGGGAAAGGAAAGCATAGGGTCTGGTTTCCTGGTTGCCCAATTGTCCCCAGCCCCCTCGGACTTTGAGATCATTGATTGCCTTGACGTTTTTCATGAAGCCTTCTTCGGTAACCCGCCAAGCTGCGGAGAAGGAGGGGAAGGTTCCCCAGCGATATTCTGGCGCAAAACGAGAAGTCCCATCGCGCCGCACGGTCGCATCCAGATAGTATTTGTTGGCAAAATTGTAGCTAAATCGAGCCATGTAGCCCTGCAAAGCATACAATTCCCGCAGCGTACTGGCTGAGCTCAGTTCCCGGTCTCCTTCTGCCACGATCCGTAGATTGGGATCATCAGAAAAGACATCCAGCCGACTCGCAGCTACCAGCTCTACTCCATAGTCCTGCCACATCCCATTCAGCAGAAGGTCGATGGAATGATCCCCGAATTGGTTGTTGTAGTTGGCAGTCACCTCCCGAGCCAGGTTGTGGTTTCGGTTGTGGCGTTCGCCATAGGTATTGCCTTCCTCGGGGTTGCCATCCCGAAAATTGAGCACATCCACATCCAGCCAGGTATTTCGACGGGTGTAGTACCAATCCGCGCTGAAAGTCCCCTTGAGCGAAAACCCAGTAAAGGGACGCAATTCAATATAGGCCGAGCCAAGGTTCCGCAATTGGGTCCAATCGGTATCCGTCAATCGCTCCGCGCCAAAGAGGTTGAAATCGGTCTCTGGCCCGTATGGGCGGTCGTCGATGACGGCAAAATTGTTTTCGGGGTCCACCACCCGGTTGGGGGCGAATCCATTGGGGCCATTGGGATCGAAGATGTGCTGCCAGGGAGAAACGCCATAGGCCCAATTGAGGTTGGCGGTGTTTCCGGTGATGTTTCGTTGATCCCAGGCATCTATGTAGGCGAGACGAAAGGATTCCCCTACGCGCAACCACTTGGTCAACTGATGATCGGAATTCAGTCCGAGGGTATAGCGATCTGTTTCGTTGAATTTCAGGGCACTCTCGCTATGGGAATAGCCCACGGAGAAGGCGTAGGTCGAACCAGGGTTTCCGCCAGAAATGGTCATGGCATAGTCTTCCATGACTGCATTGCGGTTGAGGAGCTCTTCCTGCCAATCATAGGTAGGGCTGTCCCCAAGGTATTGGGCGCTGTCTTTGTTGAACTGGGGAGGCATATTGGGCAGCTCCACCGGATTGTTGTTGTACATCTCCAAATGGAGGGCGGTAAAATCCGCTGTATTGAGGACATCAAAGGTGTTGGGGACATTGGCGATCCCTCGGGACAGTTTGAAATCCACCTGTGGTTTTCCGGCACTGCCTCGTTTCGTAGTGATCAACACCACGCCATTTGCGGCTCGCACCCCGTAAATGGCGGCTGCGGAGGCATCTTTGAGGACCGAAATCGACTCAATGTCGTTGGGGTTGATCAGGTTGAAAATATTGAGCGAACCCCGAATGTCATTGGCGGCGGCAGAAGAGGCCGTATAAACCGACCCGGAACCAAACTCGGTAACCGGTACCCCGTCGATGACATAAAGTGGATCATTGAAACCGATAGTTCCGACCCCTCGAATGCGCACTTCCGGGCGAGAAGTTGGGTCTCCGCTGGTTACCCCGACGAATACGCCTGCCATCCGGCCTTGCATCGCCAGTTCAGGCGTGATGAATTCACTCTTGGCGATGTCATCTGCATCCACCGAAGAAACGGCCCCGGTCAAATCGGCCCGGGTTCTGGTTCCGTAGCCAATCACGACCACCTCATCCAGCGAACTGACCGAGTTGGGCAATACCATGTTGATCACCCGCTCGGTGCCGATTTCCACCTCCTTGGTTACGTGTCCGATGTAGGAAAAAACCAGCGTGCTTACTTCATCAGGTACCGTCAACTCGTACTTCCCATCCTCGTCTGTCAGAGCTCCCTTGATGGTCCCTTTTGCCAAGACAGTCGCGCCAACTAACGGAAGACCTTCTTCATCCGTTACTTTCCCAGCAATGGTTTTCTCCCGTTTGATTTGCTTGCTCTGATCCAGGATGGTGGTGAGTTGCTTCACCCCAGTTTGGCGAGAACTCTTTTTCTGGAGCAAGATCTCATTGGAATTCTCCAACTGCTGAATCTTCTGGATGCTTCGATTCAGCTTTCTCGCCTTTCGATTGCCAATCTTGGTGTCATTGAAAATGATGAAATACTTCTCTCCGACGTATTTGTACTTCAATCCAGTACTTGCCAGCACCCGGTTGACGACCAATTCCAGGTCTTCTTCCTGATTCAGATCGAAATCAAAATCAACCGTGATGTCGGAAAGCGTAGCGGCATCATAGGTAAAGATTACCTGATACACCTCACTGATGTGGTCCAGCACGTCTGACAACAAATGCCTTTGTTCTGGCGGGTTCCCCAGGAGGATGGAACCCGAAAGCGAAAAAATGAGGATTGCCCAAACAATTTTTTCGAGTAGTAGTCTAGATGTCATAACTTAGAACTTTGTAGTTATACATGAACCGGAGACGAAGCGATCGCCACAATCAGCTTCGTTTCCTTCTTTATGAACCGATGATGTATAGATTGCCTTCCAGCTGGATTTCGATCTCATAAATTCCCTTCAGGGTTTCCAATGCGATCTCCAGATTTTTGATTGGCAATCCGCCAGAAATGAGCTTGGTCTTGAGCCGCTCTTCCTCCACCCGAAACTCGACTCCATAGATTTCTGTCAAGTCGCGCAGTACCTCCACCAGGGGCGTGTCCCGAAATATCAGGGTTCCTTCTTTCCAGGAAGTGCTTGCCAGGGCATTGACCTGTTGTTCTTTGAGGAATTCTTGATTGGTGCTGGAATAACTGACCAAATCACCAGGGACCATGTCCACGGTTTCTTGCTGCTGATCCCCCCATTCCAGCTTGACCTGGCCTTCTTCCAAATAGACCTTGGTGGCCTGGTTCCGGCAATTGACATTGAATACGGTCCCCAACACCCGAACCGTCAGGTCTTCGGTTTTCACGAGGAAATGAGCACCAGTTTTCGGCTGTTTGCTTACTTCAAAATAAGCCTCGCCCGTCAATTGGACCTCTCTTGGTCGATTGGGCACATACGTAAGGCTAGAATTGGCATTCAGAATGACCTTGGTGCCCTCAGAAAGGGTATAGGATTTTTGTTCTCCATGACTGGTGGTGATCACTTGAGGCGCGTGCAGGTGCCACTGCCAGCCCCCAATTCCCAGCAGTAGCAGGGCAATGGCGGCTGCAATCGCGGTCCAACTCCTCCGCCGCCAGTGCACTTGCATCGGGGTGGATGCTTCGTTTGGCATCGAAACTTCAAGGGATTGCCAAAGTCTCTCCTTTTCCTCTACGGGCATCTCTTCCTGCTTGAAGTCCAGATTTGCGACCAAGGCCCTTGCTTGCAAAAATTCAGGCTTCTTTTCAGGATGTTTCCCCATCCATTCTTCCCAAAACTTTTGGAGTTGGGGGTCATTGGTCTGGACCCAGCGAACAAATTGTTCGTCCTGGAGAAAGTCTTCGACAGTAGTTAATTGATTACTCACCTACGGAAAAATTGGATATGATTGAACTTGCGACTCAATCATAAGAGGCGAGTGCTTGCCAAACCTTCCCAAAAAAAGTTGGATTTTCTTCTGATCTCCTCATACCAGCCAATCCAACAGGATGCCAGTCGCGGGAATCAGGCAGGTAAGTTGGTCTTTGAGGCGTTTGATGGCTGCGGAAAGGAGTTTGTACATGGAATTGCGGTTGAGGGCCATCAAGTCAGAGATTTCCTCGTAGGGCAATTTTTCATAGAATCGGAGAAATAGGATCTCTTTTTGGCGCGGTGTCAGGGTCTTCACCGCCGCATGGAGTTGCTGTCGCAGATGAATTTGGGCCTCATCCATGATGATTTTGGATTCGATGGACAATTCGAATCCCACGTCCTCTTCCTTGATCAACTCCCGAGAAGTCCGTTGAAGTTTGTGAATCAAATCCCGCCGGAACATTTGAAAAAGATAGGACTTTACGGAGGTCTTGATGTGGAGATCTTGTCGTTTTTCCCACAGAGTTGGGAACACATCCTGCATGCTGTCTTTGACCAATTCTCGGTCAGGATTCATTTTGCAGCCGTAGTTGTAGAGCAGATCCGCATACGACAGGTACAACTCACGAAAAGCATCAGGACGGCCCTTTTGAACCGCCAACCAAAGTAGTTTGTCTGAAGCATAAGAGTGTTCCTGGGACATCGTCCAGCAAGGTAAAATTTTCCCTGAGTGTGAAACAAGGTCGCAAAATCAAAGTGGGCAACTGTGCTGGACCGTAGGAATATCAGGGAAGCTTCTGGTTTTCAGTTGGAAACCAGAAGATGACACTTTAATCCCAAAGGGAGATTGGACTGTAGGGGTCCTCCATATCGTCCACTTTGTAGGTAGTGGTGCGAAGGCCGAGCATTGGGAAAGAATTGGCGAGAGAATCTATGAGAATGTGGGTGTATCCACATAGCTATTCATAGGCAAACAGAATAAATCACTATGATCAATATCCTGTGATTGTTTTTGCGAAGGCAGTACATGATTCCATCAGCCCAACTCTCACAATCGGGCTGTTATGATATCAAAAACCGGGGGTATATTCTCCAAAATTGGATGCGTATGTATCTTTTCCTCCTCCATCAGGTTTCCTGCCATTCATTTTTCAAATACTGTAAAGCAGCAATCAACGCTTCTTCGGAGGTGATTGGCTGAAACCCTAGTTCTTTCCGGGCTTTGCTGATATCGAAATCTTGCTTGAGTCCATAAAACATATCCAAATAATGCCTTTGAAGGCGGGGCTCCTTACCATGGATTTTACTCCCCAATTCCATCAAGCCAGCTAGCAGATATAACAACGCTTTGGGAGCCTTCAAAGGGATCTTAAGCCCTAAGTTAGGGAAGAGATCAGCAGCAATCTTCACACTTTCCTGAATGGTCGTGTGAGTTTCATTCGCCAAAATGTACCGATGTCCATCCCTGCCTCGTTGCATGGCAGCATAGGCTCCTTTTGCTACATCCAGGACATTTACCCAATTCAGGCTGATGTTGGTATCTAAAGGAATCTGCCCATTCAGGATTTGCCACACCAGTCGATTGGAATAACTGAGTCTGTAGGCACGCCTGCCGATCATGGCCGAAGGTAAAATGACCACCGTCCTGATCCCGTACCTAGCGCCCAATTCCAGGGCAAGTCGATCCGAATCGTTTTTGGAATTGTAGTAGCAATTCCGTCTATCCTGATTGTAGCCATTGCTTTCCTTAGCCGGCAACTGCGTGAAGTCAAGCGCTGCTATGGAACTCACATAAACGATGTGTTTCACTCCACATTGATGAGCCGCTTCGAATAAATGCTGCGTGCCTTGTACATTGACCTCATAGATTTCGGTCTGAGGATTTTTGGCCCACATCCGAAAAGCTGCCCCAACTGCATACAGATGGGTGATCCCTTCGAACGCATGTAACATGGAATCTTTGTCCATCAGATCCGCTCTGACAACTTCACATGCCAGATCCTGAAATGGCCTTCTGTCTTTCAGATTCATTACCGATGCTTTGACTGAGATGCCTTTTTCAAGCAACAATCTCAGCAGATTGTTTCCCAAGTGACCGTTTGCCCCCGTTACCAGTGAAGTCTCCGTTTTCATATATGGTTTCTTTTCACCAAATATGAACGGCTTACGAATCTCAAAAAATAACAATTGTTAGCTAATCACCTGACGTCGAATTCGACTGAGTGATGGCGGGGCTATTCCCAAATATGAGGCGAGGTCTCCTACAGATACTCCCAAGGCCACTCCAGGCTGCTGCTCCAAAAATTTCACATAGCGTTCTTTGGCCGTAAGGGTTTGAAAGTCCTTCAAGCGGTCCATTTTGCATTGCAGGCTTTCTGACATCACCATTTCTACCAACTCATTCCACTTCTCACTTGCTGATCTCAACTGCTCTACAGCTTCCCTTGTAAGTTGGAGCGCACGACAAGCGGTAATCGCTTCAAAGGATTCAGGAGAAGCGCTAGCCTGAAAAAATGATTCCATAGAGGTGAGAAAACCGCCCCCCTGCATCAAATGCTCTATTACGATCTTGCCTTCCTGGTTGCGGTAGCCCTTCACCAAACCCTCCTCTAAGAAATAAAGGTATTGCACCTTTCTTCCTGCCTGAATGAGCAGGTTTTTGGGAACAAATGCGACAGGGGTAGCGATTTCCATCAGAAGTTGAAAATCTTCCTCCCTAAACCGGATTCGATCGTTAATATATTGACGTAAAGCATCCATGTCTGTTGGTAACATTCCCCATTTCTTTTCAACCGTATGGCCTGCCCCGCTTGCATAATCAGATGCAACACTCACCATTTCGCAGGAATTGAGAACGAATCCCGGACCTTCTGGCATAAGAACCTTCTGACAAAAGTAGGCTGTCAAAGGTAAGGGTTTAGATAAAAAAAGCAGTTAAGCAGATGAACAGGAAAAGAACAAACTAACTTTCTTATCACTTGACTAGGTAGTAAGGCTACGCTCTTTTCCTTTGGTGCGTCCATCTACTTAACTCATCTCATTACATCTGTTTATTTTCACCTAAAAATCAAAGGCCAACGTAGCGGTAATATTCCTTCCGAAACCATTACGACGACGAGAGGCAAACACCGCCCCAAATTGGCGTTGATCGATGGGAGGAACAGATGCTGGTTGGAAAGTTCCATCATCTTGTGGATCTACATCCGTTTCGGTAAGGGAAAGGCTCGCCCCTATTCGAACCCCACGGGCAGGGGCCGCCTCCAAGGTAGCTTCAAACCCATAATTTTGCTGGGGTGCCTGAACCCGAGAGCCAAAACCAGTGGCAGCATCAAACTGGATTTGAGACGCATTTTCGGAGAACGCATAGAAGCCAGCAAGGCCATAGGCGAAGTTGTTGCCAAGCTTCCCACGTATTCCCAAGTCCAGACTGTTGACGATTTGCGGAGAAACAATTTCGTCTCCATCAATTTCTACATTTGGGGCAACATTTACCACCAAAAAAGCCAAACTTGGCAAAGAGAAACCTTGTGCAAAATTGGCATATAGGGTAGTGTTCTCGATAACTTCAAAGGCTGCACCCAAGTTGAGAGAAAGCCCTGCATTCAACCCTGATCCTCCTAACCGCTGTTCTCCAGGCTCTACTTGGGTAAAAGTAGGGATGAAGGGCAAAACTTGAAATGCTATTACATCGTAGCGGGCCCCACCTGAAAGTCGTAGTTCATCCGTCACATCTACATCTACTTGCACAAAGGCACCAGCGCTGAGCAATTCCGATGGCGCCCCTTAGTCCTGAATTCCCCCCGTGCCATCAAAGCGATTTTCAGCATCAAATGGTCCGTCAGAAGAAATGGTTACGGGAGTAGCATCAGATGCAAACAGCGCTCCGCCTCCGGCCGTAACAAGAATGTTTTTCCCAATCGGATGTACGTATTCGGTACGCCCTCCAATCTGAGTGGCAGCAGTGCTGGTTTGGAATAGCCCGGGCCATGTGTCAGGGAAACCTCCCCCATTTTGCATCAGGAAAGGGCGAATATCAGCCCCACCTTGTTGAAAATTGAGGTCGAAATAGTACCCCTGAATCCGGAATACCCCACCAAGAAGAGAAGTATGCTCATATTGGGCATTCAGCGCCGTATAGGTTTGACTGATCGGATTGTTATAGCTAAACGCGGTCTCCACCATTTCCCCTACGGCAGCTGCCCCGTCTGGATCTGCCAGCAAGTCTTCTTCCCGAAGGACAGGAGCAAAAAAGAGGCTATTTGGCTCCCGATAGGTAGTGGTGAAAGACACATTAATGGACTGACTTTGCGTAAGGTCGTACCCAAATTTGGCAAATACTGAAAAATCGTCGTATTGTGAAGTTCCATTTGGCCCAATCCGTTGTCCGTCTGGTCGGAATTGTCCATTGGTGGTCTCAAATGAGCCATTCACCACGTAGCGGAATTTACCAGTTGATCCCGAAAGTGTAGCAGCAGTTCGAAAATCAGTAGCATCTCCGTTGAGGACGGCGCCGTCCACCAAATAGTTTCTGGTGAATAGCTGGACATCAACCGCTAAGGGGCGTTCGCTGGCTCTTTTGGTAAAAAACTGAATGACCCCACCTGGAGCGCTACCCCCATATATAGTCGAAGCCCCATACAGCACTTCTACCCGCTCAATCATCGATGGATCAATGTTTCCTAGCACCGCTCCCCGAAGGCCTTCGTTGGTTTGAAGTGGAATCCCATCCAGCAAATACAAGGGCGCACGTCCACGTAAGGTTGCAGTAAATACATTGTTGCCGACTGAGGGAGAGGTAAAGTTCGGAACAAATTTCCCCAGCGTAGCCGAAAGATCAGAAGATTGTCCCGTGTAAAAGTCAAGGGTCTCCTGAGAAACTACGTCAAT
>JBCCCJ010000020.1:0-13469 GCA_039033615.1 Bacteroidota bacterium | reverse complement strand
CTGTGATGCGCGTTTGTTGGATGGCTCGCGTGTGAACGTCATCGCGCCGCCTTTGGCGATTGATGGGCCCACACTCCATCGTAGAAATGGTCAACCCTGATTCAAAAATTGGCGGAGGCGTTTCTCACTTTGGCCACCTAGCGGGTATGGGAGCGGCAGTCCTGTATTTTTACCTGGAACGCTACCTTCCATTCTTGCGGAAGTGAACAAAATCGCGTCTGAACCGTCATACATTCATTAGGGAAATTTTGGAAATAGGGCTACCTTCATCCAGCAGAAATATTTCGACATGGACTTGAGACAACGCTTGCAGGTTTTTCTGGGACAACATCAGACCATTGGTTGGTTGTTGGTGTTGATGGTGGGAGGACTCTTGCTGCAAGGCTTGCTATACATCATCTTTGGGAATAACGCCTCTGGGCTGTACGATCAGATCATGGAAATGCTGGTATTGCCCTACCAGTTGAAGGGACTTTTCCCTGCCATTTGGAGTCTGGCCACCTATCCCTTTTTCCAATTTGAATTTCAACTGCTGCATTTCTTGGTAGGCGGGTTGATCCTGTGGACGTTTGGTCGAATCCATCAGCAATTGCTTGGTGAAGACCGCACCCGCAGGATGGTCATTCTCGGCATTCCTGCAATCGGCCTGTTCACCGTGATTTTTTCTGCCATCATCGGTTTTCACTCTCCTAGTGATCGGTTTCAACAACCGGAACCAGCTACTACGGAGATCACTCAAGAATTGCCTACAGGTTCTACAGACGCGACAGAATTGACTCCTGAGGTAGAAGAAGTGGCATCTTCTTCTCAGAAAGGCATCGCCATTGGCCAACCGGGCCTTTTGTATAGCTCTGGTATGATGGTCATTGTGATGATGTTGGTGATTTCCTGTATTACCCTGGTGCCGGATTATCCCATTCAGCTGTTTCTCTTTGGCCAGGTAAAAATCCTTTGGGTAGGATTGGTCATCTTTGTACTGGAATTGATGTGGGCCAATTTTTTCACTCCCCAGGCCATTTCCATCATCATCGCAGGTCTGTTCGGCTTCCTGAACGTGTACGCCCTAAAAAATGGAGTAGATCCCACAGAAGTCATTTGGAACTTCTATAAAGGCAACAAAAACGAGCCCAAAATGACCGTCAAGCACGGGGGCCGTCGTCAAGCAGGGGAGCGAAATCGCAAGAAGGTCAAAGTAGATGGCAAAGGGGAAATCTCTCAGGAAATCATCGACGACATTCTGGACAAAATTTCTGAAAAAGGCTACGAAAGTTTGAGCCGGGAGGAAAAAGAACTCCTCTTCAAGGCATCAAGCAAGCAGGATGATGAAAGCTAGCATCAAAGGACTCTTATTCGGCCTCCTTTCTCTCGCGTATTCCTTGTTGCTAGGGGTATGCTTGGCAGGCTTATTGGCGCCTTTTTTGCCCATCACCTTCCTTCCAGAGGCCCAATTGATGGCCGCCTTCCTCACTTTTTTCCTTCCTCTTCACCTGCTGTTTCTGTGGGTTGCCCTCAAACGAAAAGCTACGGCTTGGGTTTTGCTGGGGTTGCTGGGGCTTGCGAGTTCGCTCTTTACCCTGAGCAAAGACGTCAACTGGAACCGCGAATCCCTGCAGCCTCAATCGGATGAGCTCCTGAAAGTGGTGTCATTTAACGTAGGAACGTTTGATTATGATGCCCAACGAATCAACGAGGTTGCCGACTTGCTGACGGCCTTGGACCCGGATGTGGTCACCTTCCAGGAGTTTCGCAACCACAAATTGGGAGACGGTCGCCCCGCGCTGGATTATATGGCGAAGGCGCTGAATATGCCACACCGACATTTTGTTCACCTTCCCGTTCACATCCACGGAGCAGCCACTTTTTCCCGCTATCCCATTACCCAACTGGATACCCTGTTCATGCCGACCAAGGAAATCAACAGTGGCATCCTGACTACGCTCAAGACTCCACTGGGGAAAGTGGGAGTGGGGAATCTCCACTTGAGTTCCTATCACCTCGCTCAGACCCTTGACCAAAACCGGGGATGGCAAAATCGTTTTGGTGCTTTGCGAGAAAATGGGGGAAAAGTCCTTCGTCTCCAGCAAGAAAAAGTCGATCTGGTCCTCAGAAAAACAGATAGCTATCCCTATCCCCTGGTACTGACTGGCGACTTCAATGCCCCGCCACATTCTCGCATTGCCACCCAATTCTCCCGTCGATATCAGGATTCCTTCTACGAACGGGGGCAAGGCTTAGGCTGGACCTTCCACATTTGGCGAAAGCTGGGCGTTCGCATCGACTATCAATACGCTTCTCCTCACCTCCACATCCTGGATCATCAGGTCGTCCCCACCAAAAGCTCAGACCATTATCCTTTGCTGGTGAGTTATGAATTGTTGCCGTGAGGTTGCGGATTGGTTCCCACCTCCTGGACGTTCTTGAATCCTCTTCATGCAGCGGTTGTCCAAACATGACGTCGCCTTCAGCGGGACCTACTTTTTTGTCGGCAAAAAAGGTACGCGCTCAGAAAAATGGGGAGGAAGCCCTATACATCCAAGATCTCCCTGAATCTGTTCAAGCTTTGGTAGCAGGTGTTCCCCACCCATATCGGCGTACCTACGGCACGCCAAGTCTTGACTTTGAGACCCTAGTGCTACCCATATTCGGTCCCTACAGGACCAGCCGTCGGCTTTTTTCTCCTACTTGGCACCGCCAAACGTCCCATTAGGGACGAATATGTGGGTAGAAAGGGTTCCCAATCTGCAGATCGTGCGTGCCGTAGGTACGCTTATGTGAAAAACAGCCACATTTGTCCGTAGCGATTTCGATCAAAATTGCCACAAGAATATGAGCGCGTACCAAAAAAGTAGGCAAAAAACCACCGAAATCCCATGCGACGCTCATTGCCGCCCCACCACCTTCCCGATTCTCGGGACAGGCTGGAGGCAGTTTATTCCGGTGAAACCGGAATGGCCAATCCTCCTGGGTGGTTAGCGCTGCGCTTGAATGAGACTTTTTGGCTATAGTCCAGCGATCTACTCACTCCTTCTTCTTCCGCTTCTTGGAGACCTTGGCCAGGGGATTGAACTCCAGGCAGAGTTGCACCCATTCATCCTGATCAGAACCTTGAACCATGAAATATGATCCTTGAGTCTACCGCTGCTCCGAGCGCACTGCCGAAGTGCTGAATTCTTCGTAGTAGGCCTTCAGGGCGTCGACGATGTTGGTGGCGATTTGGTCCTGTCCTTCTACTGAAGCGAGGAAGGTTTCTTCTTCATAATTGGTGATGAAGCCGATTTCGGTGAGGATGGCGGGCATCCCACTGAGGTAGAGCACCACAAACGGTGCCTGTTTGACGCCGCGATCTTTCCTCCCTGCCATCGCAAACTCTCCCTGTACTTTGTCCGCCAAATTGGTACTCTCGGAGCGGAAGACGTTTTTCAGGAGCTTGAAAAAGATGTATCCCTCTGGCGAACTCGGGTCAAAGCCGCCATACATTTCGTGATAATTTTCTTCGAACAGGATGGCTTCGTTTTCCGCGATGATCACCTCATAGTTTTCCTGTCCCTGATTGGTGCCGAGGACGTAGGTCTCCGTCCCAAACTTACTTTTGTTGCGCAGACCATTGCAATGAATGCTGATAAAAATGTCTCCGCCAGCATTTTTGGCGATCTCTGCCCGACGATGCAATTCAATGAAGGTATCGTCTTCTCGGGTCAAGACCACCTGAATATCAGGCATTTCTTCATGGATCAACTCCCGCAACCGCAAGGCCACCTGTAGGGCGAGGTCCTTCTCATAATGCCGGGCTCCTACGGCTCCCGGATCCTTTCCACCGTGGCCTGGGTCTAGGATCACGGTGCGAAAGGGTGCTTCCGCCCTTCCCCGGCTGAGGTTTTGGGCGAATAGCCCCCCACCTAGCAGCCAAAGGGCCAGGAACGCCCGCATGGGTTTGTGAACAAAAAGAGAGCAAGGCATTTTTTTTCGGAGTCTTTTCATGCTGAACCAACCTTCTGGCTAAGAGGACCCACAATTATGTATATTTGCGCGGCAAATTTCGCTTTTCTTTTGAAATTGACCAGACAGAACCCGTTGTCAACCAACATCTCCATCATCGACCTCCTACGAATAAACGGAATTTTCCGCAAAAAAGCGGTCCTGATGATCGTATTGGTGGGATTGATTCAGGGAGGATTGTTTGCCCAGGTGATTCCGGATTCTAGCCTGACCCGCCCAGATAGCAGCCAATCGGTCGTACCAGACAGCAGTCAGGTGAAGCAGACCCCACCACCGGGCTTTTTTGCGCCTCCCGGAGCGCCTCAAGTGAGCGGAGGACCTGGCGATAGTATTGCCAGCCCTCCCGTCAGTTCTGCTCGTCAAGCCTACATAGACTCTGTCAAGGCGACCAGTGATTTGCAAGCACCTGTGGATTACAAAGCGGTTGATTCTATCATCTTTGACGTCAAGAGCGGGATGCTTTATTTGTTTGAGGAGGCCGAACTGACCTATGACGAGATCGAATTGAAGGCCAAGCGGGTGCGCATCGACATGGATGGACAGACCCTTTTTGCCAACGGGGTAGAGAATGAAACGGGAAAACTCGAAGGAAGGCCAAAATTCAAACAGGGAGAACAAGAGTATTTAGCCAAAAACGTCGCCTACAATTTCAAAAGTCAGAAAGGAAAAATCCGGGATGGCCGAATGATTCAGGGGGAAGGCTACGTCATTGCGGAGGAAGCCAAATATCACGAGGACGGTTCTTTTCACGGCAAAGACGGCAAGTACACCACCTGTAACCTAGAGCATCCGCATTACTATATTCAGTCGCGGAAGATGAAGATTCTCCCCAACAAACGCCTGATCAGTGGCCCGTTGAATCTGGTGATTGGCGACTTTCCGATTCCGATTGTGATCCCTTTCGCCTTTGTCCCGAATATGGATCAGCAGACCAAGCAAACGGGGCTCCTCATGCCGCAGTACGGAAACGCGGACGATCGGGGCTTTTTCCTCCGGGGCTTGGGGTACTATTTTGACATCAATGACTTTTTTGACCTGAGACTGGAAGGAGATCTTTACACCAGAGGCGGCTGGAGACTCGGGGCTTCTACGACCTACCGGATTCGGTACAAATACAGCGGCAGCTTCGCCTTTCAATACGGGGTGCAGACCTTCAATGAAAAGACCGATCCCGACTACTCTCGAAAAGCGGCTTGGTCGGTACGTTGGTCCCACAATCAGCCCATTGACCCAACTGCGAGGATCAATGCCTCGGTGAATATTTCCAGCAGCAACAGTTTCCAGCGAGAAATCAGCTACAATCAGTCTGACTTTTTCACCAACAACCTCAGCTCTTCGGTCTCCTTCGCCAAAAGCTTCAACAACCTGCCATTCAACCTCAACGTGAGTGCCCGCCACCAGCAGGATTTGAACAAGGAGACCATGAGCATGGAGCTGCCTCAGTTTTCTTTGAATATGAACCGCCTGACCCCATTTCGAGGGGTAAGTGGTAAGCATATGAACTGGTTGAAGCAGTTGGGGATGACCTATAACATGGAAGGCCGGAATTCGGTGGAGCGAATCCCGGATACCCTGCTGGCAGACGTATTACTCCGCCCCAACGATTCCATCGACATTCAGGAAATCATTGGGACCGATACGGCCCTCGTTCGAATCCGTCCGGGTTCTTTTTACTCCAATGGCATTCGACAGCGAGCGGCGGCCTCTACCACGATCAAGGCGTTCAAATACATCAACATTTCGCCCAACTTCAGCTTCAACGAGTATTGGTACACCGAAACCTTGCGACGAACCTTGAACGAGGAAACCAATCAGATCGAAGATCAAACGATCCCAGGATTTGATCGAGCGTATGATTTCACCACCTCGGTGAGTGCGAGCACCAACTTCTTTGGGATTTACACCCTGACCAAGAGTAAGCGGGATCTGACTTTCCGGCAGCGATTTACCCCTTCTGTTTCCTACAATTTGCGACCTGATTTTTCCGAAGATCGCTGGGGGTATTATGAGGAAGTCAAACGAGATACCTTATCGGATCAGACCTTACGCTACAGTCGTTTTCAGGACAACAAATATCGGGGTACCACTGCGGGAGAGAGTCAATACAATTGCTTCAAACAATACAGCGTGATCGAAATGAAGTAAAAAACCAAAGAGCAGGAGGAGGAAGAAGACCTAGAAGAAGGGGAAGCAGGGGGACTCAATGGCAGACGCAACACGCCCCAAAACCGGAAGAAAGTAGGCAAGGATGGCTACGTCCGGACCAACGTCATTGACAACATTGGCCTGGCAACCTCTTATAATTTTGCGGCGGATAGTTTTCAGTTGGCTCCCTTGACCTTGCGGGCGCGAACCAGCCTGCTCAATCGCAAGATCAACATCAACACCTCAGCGACCATGGACCCGTATGTCTATGGGGTAAAAGACGTCGCTTCTCCTTTTGATCCAGGGAGCGAGCGTCGACAGAATCGGTTGTTGTTCACTGAAACGGGGCAATTGGCGCGTTTGACCCGGGCACAAATCAGCCTTTCCACTTCTTTGCGATCCCAGCAGCAACGCGGGCGGGAAAAAGGACCGGGCTTCAGCGAGCAAGAGTATCGCCGCGCTTCGGAGTTTTACGAGGAATACGTGGATTTCAGCGTGCCCTGGAGCTTGAACCTCCGCTACAACCTGAGCTACAACAAATCGACCTTCGATCCGGCCCGGATCACCCAGACGGTCAACCTGAGCGGCGACTTCAACTTCACCCAAAACTGGAAAATCAGCTTCAATTCTGGCTATGACATCCAGAAATTTGCCTTCACCCAAACCTCGGTCAACGTCCACCGCGACCTCCACTGCTGGCAGATGGCCTTTCGCTGGATTCCTTTCGGCCCGCAAAAAAGTTATTCCGTCGTAATCAGTGCCAAAAGCTCCACCCTAAGCATGTTGCGGCTCTCCAAGAATGACTTCTGGCAGGATCGATTCCGGTAAAAATCCTTTTCTTTCCCCATTTTTACGCCATTTTTGTCAGTTCATGACATGACTGTTGTGTAGATGCTTCAAAATGCGTAGATTTTCCTCTCACAGCTAACCGTGATATGAACCCTATCTACCTGCCGCTTCGAGGCCTTTCGCAAAGGCTCCTTTTCTCTGTATTTATCAGCTTTTTTTGGCTGGGATCTGTTCCGTCTATTTGGGGACAAAATCTTCTTACCGAACAATGGCTGAAAGATTTTTATGGCCTTGATGGCGCGATGAATGCCTATGACCTTGGGGTAGATGATGCTGGAACCACCTATACAACCATCCGAGCATCCGGCGGATTGGTTGATCAAGATGATGATACCCTGGTAGTAGGGAATGGCGGATATATCTTATTGCGCCAAGACTCAGCCGGCAGTTTCCTATCGGCAGAATATTTACTGGTTAGTAGGGATTGGATCAACAATCGTCCAAGCATGCACGTCGCTCCAGACGGCAGACACACCTTTTGGGGGACATTTCATGACAGTGTAGACCTAGCTCCAGACACCACTGAAAACTGGGTATATCCAAGTGGGAGTCGAGATTTGCTGCTGTACCAATATGATTCTTCAGGGCAAATCACTTGGTTGAATCATTTTGAAGGAAAAGGAGCCGAGAATTCTATTTCTGTCCAAATGGATTCTTTGGATCACTACTACGTGCTCTGCCGAATTACTGATAGCTTGGATGCGGATCCTGGCCCAGATGAACATTGGTTGACTGCAGATAGCGGACAAGCGGTTTTGTGTATCATCAAACTCAAACCAGACGGAAGCTTCATTTGGGGTAAGTCGATTCTTGAAGCTCCTTTGGGAACCATTGGCGGGAAACAACTCGCCTTAGGTCCCAATCAGGAAATTTATGTGGTAGGGAAATTCTTACACTCTGTGGACTTTGACCAAGGTCCTGATTCCACCATTTTCAACGGAGGTAGCTCCCCCGACGTATTCTTTCTTAAGCTGGATGGGGAAGGTGATTTCATTTGGGCCAAACATATCGGTGGTAACCAGCTATTTCAGCCAACAGATGCGGTGGTGGATGCTGATGGGAATCTCACTACCTTGGGGAGAATGATGAATAATGGTTTGGATGTGGATCCAGGCCCTGACACGTTCCAAGTATTTTTCCTATCGCAACTTGGGGGAAATCCATTCGCTCCTCGGGCATCGGTCTTGGTCCACCAGCTAGATACAGATGGAAATTTTCGCTGGGTTCACCAATTCACCGGGGGAGGTGAGGACGAAGGATATATTGCTCCAAGTGACTTAACCATTGGGCAATGTGGAGAAATCTATGCAACTGGCAGCATGTTATGGGGGATCCATCACGTTCCCAATCGCCAGCTAAGTGCGCCACATGATATCATGGAGCCCCTCCTCCCGCAACCAGAAAACCACAATTCTAATATGTTTTTGATTCGATTTCGCCCTGAAGGAGAAATCGTTTGGAAGGAGCTGATTGGCGATTCAGGGGAAGGCATGGAGGAACATGGACAAGCAATCGGGGTCACTGCAACAGGTATGTTGTTTACTCTTCAACGGACTGACTGGACAGACTGTCTGGTCAACCGATACACCATGCCGGAGGATACCTATGACTCTATCCTCTATGTATCAGCTTGTCAATCCTACCTCAGTCCTAGCGGCAATCATATCTGGGATAGCAGCGGCGTATATCTGGATAGCGTGAGACAATGTTATCCTTTCACTTGGCGGGAGTTGGAAATTCACCTCACCATCGGGGAACCCCAGGATACATCCTTACAATTGTTGGAATGCGCCCCCTTTCACTTAAACGGGCAAACCTATTACTCCCCCGG
This sequence comes from Bacteroidota bacterium, assembly GCA_039033615.1. Taxonomy (GTDB): domain Bacteria; phylum Bacteroidota; class Bacteroidia; order J057; family J057; genus JBCCCJ01. Next base: position 4,648 of record JBCCCJ010000020.1, on the reverse strand, counting down.
TACCTATACCCAAATCATTCCCACTCAGGCTGGGTGCGATAGTACCATAAGCTTTGACCTATCCATTCTTCCTAGTAGCAACAGCTATCTTTCCGATTCGACTTGCCACCTCTACACCATCAATGGAGAGACCTACCACACTTCCGGCACCTACGTCCAGCACCTCACCAATTCCATCGGCTGTGATAGCACCATGGTTCTAGATCTCACCATTTGGCCTGCTACCGACTATAGCTTCACCGACACCATCTGCGGCAGCTATGTCCTCAATGGAGAGCCCATTCTCAGCAGTGGGAGTTACACTCAATTGTTTACCAATGCAGATGGTTGCGACAGCGTGCTCACCGCGCATATCACCCTCCTGGACAGCCTCCAAACAGGCTTTACCCGCCAAGGGGGCGTTCTGATCGCCGACGACCCAGGTCTGAGCTATCAATGGCTGGTCTGCGGACCCAATGGTCCCGTCCCCTTTCCCGGCGCCACCCATGCGACTTTCGCCACCCCTGGTCCAGCCACCTACGCCTTGGCCGTCTCCAATGGTGCTTGCCAGGACACTTCGGCCTGCATGGATTGGCTGAGTATTGGGTTGCCCGCTATCTTTCCCACCACTTGGCAGGTCTTCCCCAATCCCTCCGATGGTTGGGTGCAGATCCAACTCGATCAAGCCTACCCTGAAGTAGAAATTCGGGTGCTTGATCTCCAGGGCAAAGAACTGAATCAGGAAGTAGCAGGAGGCAGGCAGCAGGTGGAGGTGGCCTTGCCAGCCGAGGCGGGGGTGTATCTGCTGGAAGTCCGGGCAGGAGAGCAGCGGGGGTGGCAGAAGATCATTCGGGAATGAAACCATTCACCATTTTTTCACACATCGCTACCTTTTTCTCATGAAAACTGATCTATTGTTCTGCCCAGTGCTGACTTGCTTGCTGATCTTCTTCAGCCAATGGAGCTGGGCACAAAACACCATTACCCCCGTCTGGGCCAAAGATTACTATGGCCTATGGAGTGCCATGGAAGGAAAGCGTATCGAAGTTGATGCAGCGGGCACCTCCTATATTCTTGCCAGAACCAATGAAGGCCTCATGAACAATGCGGATGATACCCTACTTGCTGATGGCGGGGGATACATCCTGATCAAAGAAGACTCCAGCAGGCAATTTCAGTCAGCAGAATATCTCCTGGTTAACCGAAACTGGATGCATGGACAAGCGAGGATGCACGTTTCTTTGGACGGAGAGCAAACCTTCTGGGGAACATTTCACGACAGCATAGACCTGGCTCCTGATACGACTGAGCAATGGGTCTATCCTACAGGTAATCGGGATTTATTGGTGTATCAGCGTGATTCATCTGGTCAGCTCAATTGGCTGCGACATTTCGAAGGCAAGGGAGACGAGCTGGCCATTTCTATCCAAAGAGATGAATTCGATCACATCTTCCTCCTTGGGAGAATCAGAGATAGCCTGGATGCCGATCCGGGAATTGGGGAAGCTTGGTTGGTTCCGGATTCAGGGAATGTGTTGTTCTATGTCTCCAAGCTCAAACCAGATGGAGGCTTCATTTGGGCAAAACCCATCCTGGAAGGTCCTTTTGGAAGTCTCGGTGCCAAAGAGATGGGAATCGGACCAAATGGGGAAGCCTATGTGATAGGGAGCTTTTTGGATTCCTTGGACTTCGACCAAGGTCCAGGCACTACCATCTTCGACGGAGGAAACGTCCCAGATGTGTATTTCCTCAAGCTAGATCCCAATGGAGATTTTCTATGGGCGCGGCACATTGGGGGGGATCAGCATTTTGAACCGAGGGATGCTGTGGTAGATTCAGATGGAAACCTAACCACAATGGGCAGAATGATGAATGAAGGATTGGACGTAGATCCTGGCCCTGATACGGTTCAAATGTTCTTTTTGGATCAGATTGGTGGGTACCCATTTGGGCATCGGGCTTCGGTGTTGATCCTGCAACTCGATGCGGATGGACAATTTCAGTGGGTGCGGCAATTTACTGGGGGATACCAGGACGAAGGTTTCATTCTCCCCCAACAACTGGAATTGAATGATTGTGATGATATTTATGGGGTGGGATATATGGCGGGTGGTATCATACAAGTTCAAAGAGAAATGAATCCTTCTAATGGAGAACAAGGTATACAGAATCTTCAACCAGAGTTCCATAATGAAAATACGTTTCTTATCAGGCTAACGGCTCAAGGAGAGGTCTTGTGGAAGGAAACCCTCGGTGCTTCAGGGGAAGGAAACAGTGAATTTGGAACAGATGTAGCAGTCCACCCAAATGGCCCTATTTTTTTATTGGAGGAAACGGTTTATGGAAGCAATTGCGTCATTACCCGCTATGCGCAACCCAGCGAGCTCCTGGATTCAGTCCTCCACGTCTCTGCTTGTCAATCCTATCTCAGTCCCAGCGGCCATTACCTGTGGGACAGCAGCGGCACGTATCACGACACGATTCAGCACTGCTATCCAGATAGCCTTCAGGCAGTAGTCATTGATCTGACCATTGGAGAACCCCAGCATACGCTCCTGGAATTTGAGATTTGCCAACCGATCAGTTTGAATAATCAGACCTATGCCAATCCTGGTACCTACACCCAAGTCCTTACCACCCAGGCAGGCTGCGACAGTGTCTTGACCATCCAGATCTCCCTCGAAGACAGTCTCAATACCCATTTCACCCAGCAGGGCGGGGTCCTGATCGCCGACGACCCAGGTCTGACCTATCAATGGCTGGTCTGCGGCCCCAATGGTCCCGTTCCCTTTCCCGGCGCCACCCATGCCACTTTCGCTACCCCTGGTCCAGCCACCTACGCCCTGGCCATCTCCAATGGAGCCTGTCAGGACACTTCGGCCTGCATGGATTGGCTGACCATCGGCCTGCCCGCTATCTTTCCCACCACTTGGCAGGTCTTCCCCAATCCCTCCGATGGTTGGGTGCAGATCCAACTCGATCAAGCCTACCCTGAAGTAGAAATTCGGGTATTTGATCTCCAGGGAAGAGAGCTGAGTCAGAAAACGGTAGGAGGCAGTCAGCAGGTGAATGTGGCCCTGCCGGAAGAGGCGGGGGTGTATCTGCTGGAAGTTCGGGCAGGAGAGCAGCGGGGGTGGAAGAAGATGGTCCGAGAATGACAAGCGAGAGAGTATATTTCCTGTACCTATATCACACTACCTGACCAATGAAAACCAATCTATTGTTCTCAAAACTCCTATGGTTGCTCCTGATGCTCCTCGCACCTGGGATACAGGCGCAAACCACGATTACCGAAGAATGGAGCCTCCCCTGGACAAGCAATGACTACATCCATCCCTACGAGGTAGAACTGGATAGTTCAGACAACCTCTACAGTTTGGGGTGGACATCGGACTATGTATTGGATAGCTTTTCCCTGATCATGAATGGAACAGGCTTTCACCTCGCCAAGTTGACTTCCTCGGGCTCTCTGCTACAAAGCCATTTTCTCCTCAGTAATCGAGGGTTGGCCTTTTACCACCAACGCCCCCACATGGACGTCTCATCTGAGGGGGAAGTAGTGATCGTTGGCACCTTTCAAGATAGTCTCGACTTGGACGCTGGACCAGGCACCCAATGGGTGTATCCCCTCGGCACCGAAGATATGGTGGTATATCGCATGGATAGCAACTTCCAACTCCTCTGGGCCAAACATATCCCGAGTAGTGGAAAGGCTTTTGCAAAAGACATAGAAATCGACGAGCAAGGGAATACCTATCTGTTCGGAAATTTTCAGGACAGCTTAGATGCCGATCCTGGGCCCGGAACCCTCTGGTTGACTGCTCCTACCGGACAGGCGGGCATCTTCTTCCAAAAATTTGACCCAGCAGGAAACCTGTTGTGGGCCAAGGCAATCAGTGATTCAGTGGGCCAACTAGATGCTCATACGCTTTCCATTACTCCGAATCAGGAATGCTACCTCATGGGAACCTATTTGGAGCAAGTAGATTTTGATCCGGGGCCGGGGGTAACTGTCCTTGATGCTGGTTCCTACAAAGACATGTTTCTCTTGAAACTCACTCCTCAGGGAGATTTGGATTGGGTACAAGCTTTACCCCCGAATGCACAGTTCATCCCTACGGCTATGACCAGCGACTCGAACGGGGAGGTCATATTTACCGGAATTCTATATACCGAGGGAATAGATGTTGATCCAGGTCCAGACTCGGTTCAAGTCATGTACCCACCTATCGTTTGTGGATATGCTTATACCCCTAACCACTCCACCATCATTTGCAAGTGGGACAGCCAGGGAGCGTTTCGTTGGGTTAAGCTCAGTGTCCCATGTGAGGAAGCAAGCGCTCCGTGGTTCAGTGGCTTGGAAATCGGGGATTGTGAGGAAATCTATGCAATCGGTTCCACCGAGGGGGGCTACTCCTTCGATACGACCTACCGAATCGCCACACCAGGAGAGCAAGACTTGCCCCCTACTCCTGAATCACACAACGCAAACATCGCTATTGTCCAGCTTACCCCAGATGGAGAAGTGATCTGGACTGAAAATATCGGGCAAAGTGGAGATGGAAACACCGAAATAGGCATAGATGTCGCGATTACCTCAGCAGGGACGCTCATTACTTCTCAGGAGCGCAGTTGGGGATATGATTGGTGGCTCGTGGCCTATTCCCAG
>JBCCCJ010000019.1:0-13568 GCA_039033615.1 Bacteroidota bacterium | reverse complement strand
TTCCTTCCTCGACCTGAAACGAAATAACCGCGCGAAAAGAGGAAGTTATTTTTCAAGTATCACTAAATAGCGATTGACAAATGGCCTTAGCAACTATGGGTGCAGGATGTTTCTGGTGTGTGGAAGCCGTCTTCCAACAATTGGAAGGGGTCAGCGCGGTGGTTTCCGGCTATGCTGGGGGGCACGTTGCCAACCCTACCTATAAAGCGGTCTGTGCTGGTACCACGGGGCACGCAGAAGTGGCGCAAATCACCTATGATCCAGAAGTGGTTTCTTTCGGGGAATTGCTGGAAGTGTTTTGGCGAACCCACGATCCTACGACCCTCAACCGACAAGGGAATGACGTAGGGACTCAGTACCGTTCGGTGATCTTTTTCCATGACGACGAGCAGAAAAGTGTGGCCGAAGCCTCGAAAGCTGCCGCTGATGAGGCTGGGATTTGGCCCAACCCCATCGTTACGGAAATCTCTCCCTTGAATAATTATTATGCGGCTGAAGATTATCATCAGAACTATTACAACGATAATCCCAATCAGCCATACTGTGTCTTCGTGATCAGTCCCAAAGTGGGCAAGTTTCGCCAGCTCTTCAAAGAAAAGCTGAAGTAGCGCCGCCGATTCAGGGGGAAGATATTACCTCTCAAACATGTTTTTTTCTTACACGCAGCTTTCAGGAAGCGAAAGGCGATTTTTTTTCGTTTTTTGAGAAAGCTCTACATTCAAATTCAGAATTATGCGTGTAATCACTTTGCTTATTTCCCTGCTTTCAGGATTGATCCTGCTCCCCTCTATCTCCATGGCCCAAGCAGGAGGCCGCCTTTCCTACGAAAAATATGCTTCTGTTAAGAACACGACCCTGATCGTGGTCATGGACAGCACGGACAATGAATACAATGACCGCATCAAATCGGTCATGAATCACTACTGGAAGCTCATGCCAGTAGAATATGTTCAACAGAAAGATCTGGATGAGTACGCTCGCAACACCGACTACTCTATGCTCGTGCGCGATCGCTCCGAGAGAATTCGCCGTACCGCTACGGCTTCTAACGTCATCCGCAGGAATCATCTAGCGATGTACCATTGTGATCGGGGCGCCTTCCTCAAGGCTTATGGCGGAAAAGAGGCCGTGACGCAGATGGAATTTGCAGACATTGCCGCCACAGATGCCTACTCCTACAAATTGGGAGCGATTGTTCAAAGCATGCAGCACTACCTCATGTTTTTGGATACCGCAGACATCACAGAAGATACCTACGAATACAAGCTGGATCACTTTCAGAACCACCAGGCCGGCCAACTGACCAGCAAGACCTTGTGGATCAATGAAGAGGATCTGCCTGCTTATCTCACGGCATCCGATATCCAGGATGTCTATCCCTATCAAGTACGTTTGGTACGACGGGAAGCCATACAGGCTGCCATCCAGGATGGGCTAGCAGACGTAGCCTTTCTCCATTTGGGACCAGAAGTAGAAGATATTTATGTGCTGAGTGCGGCAGAAGGGAGAGTGCTCTACCACCGCGATCCTCAGGAGCATAAAGTGCTGAGTAAAGCTGATTTCCGCCAGATGGCCGCAGTAGCCGATTCTCCCCCAGTCTTACAAGAAACTTGGAGCGAAAGACTGGACAAAGTTGGCAAATTCTTCCAAGGCGGAAAGAAGAAAAAGAAAGGAAAAGCGGACAAAGAGTCCGGGGAATAATTACCGGGCAGGGACCAGTTCCCACTCGACCAAGAGGGTATCTTCAGGATCTTGGTACGAAAGCCACAATTCGTCTCGTCTCAGCATCCGAATCTCATATGCAACGGCCTGCTCTCCAAAAATCATTTGGAGGCGGGTCCTTTTCCTGACCAAATTCCAGCTTCCTTCCCGACAATTGTCCAGGGTATCACAAATGCGGACCACGCCGTCATCCCGAAACTGTATGGTTGAGTCTGCATATTCTCCAGTGAGATTTTCCTCGTTACGGAGCGAATACCCCCACTCCCAGGTATTGGTAACCCGATAGTTGACGGGAAAAACTGAAAAATCAGGCCCTTCCTCATAGGTGGTACAGGCCACCATGCTCAAGAGGAAACTGGCGAGAAGAGTCAAGATGATTGGTTTCATGGACAAGAATTTTCACCGCAATGTTACGGAAGACTTGCGGGAAAGATGGTACTATTTCAACAAATGTATTACTGGCTGAAAAATTCCAGCTTCAAGAAGAGGCTATCATTGGAAAGCCACAACTCATCTTCGGCCAAACGGCGAATTTCGTAGCGCTCGTTTTGCTCCTCTGTGTAGAAAATGTCAGAGTTGTACGGATCACGGAACCGATAGCCATAGAGCAGTTCAACCATGGTTTCTTCTTCCAGAAATCGCCAAGTCCCGCTGCCAATGGCCGGAATGATGGTATCCTGGGTAAAGGGAGGAAGAGAAATTTGATAGCGGGCCTCAAGCGTTTCAAATTCACCGTCTTCGTCGAATTTGAAATATTCGGTTTCGTAATCGGTGGTAACATCTTCGGTATTATTCAGGACTGCTTGCTTGACCCGCCAAGTGGTAGAAATCTTGGTCAATGCAGACGTGAAACTCACGGATGGTCCATCGGGATAGCCAGTACAACTGCCCAGGAAAAGACTCACCAGGAGGAAAACCACGCTCAGAAGGTAGGGAAAGAAATGCTTCATCTGAAAATTCTTTGGTCAAAAGTAGAAAATTCGCTGCATTATTGCACGGGCAAACTGAATCCATCATAGAATCCGCATGAAACCCCTTCAGCAAATCCAACAACAAGCCGATCAATTGCATGATCGGATCATCGCAACCCGGCGTCACATCCACGCGCATCCGGAACTTTCTTTCGAAGAAAAGGAGACAGCCGCCTTTGTTTCCCAGCGGTTGAATGAATTGGGAATTGCACATGAAACCGGGATTGGCGGACATGGATTGGTAGGGCAAATTCACGGCAGTCAGCCTGGTGATGGCCCCAGCAAAGTAGTGGCCTTGCGGGCAGACATGGACGCCCTCCCGATTCATGAGGCAAACAAAACGAGCTACACCTCTACCAAACCCGGCATCATGCATGCCTGTGGCCACGATGTGCATACCGCGTCCTTGCTTGGGAGCGCCGAAATCCTGGTGAACCTCCAGGATCAATTTTCTGGGACAGTCAAGTTGTTGTTTCAACCAGCGGAAGAAAGAGTCCCCGGAGGTGCGTCTTTGATGATCCGGGATGGGGCGCTCCAGGCACCGAAAGTAGATGCCATCTTTGGGCAGCATGTTCAGCCTTATATGGACTGTGGCCAGATTGGGGTACGACCAGGGATGTACATGGCGTCTGCCGATGAAATTTATCTGAAAGTAATCGGCAAAGGAGGGCATGCGGCCCAGCCACATAATTTCATTGATCCGATCATGATCACCGCTCAGATGCTGGTAGGTCTCCAGCAAGTGGTGAGTCGATCTGACCCACGGGTCCCCTCTATCCTTTCCTTTGGGAAGTTACAGGCCGATGGAGCCACCAATGTGATCCCGACAGAGGTATTCGTGCATGGAACCTTTCGCACCATGGACGAAGGCTGGCGGGAAACCGCGCTCCAGAAAATCGAACAAATTGCTCACCACACCGCCCTGAGCCTGGGAGGCAAAGTAGAAGTTAACATTCGACGGGGCTACCCGGTCCTCAGCAATGATGAAGCCCTCACCATGCGGGCGCGAGCGGCGGTAGCAGATTATATGGGCGAAGAACAAATCGAGGACATGGACCTCTGGATGGCCTCTGAGGACTTTTCTTACTACACCCACGAGGTACCTGGCTGTTTTTATCGCCTGGGAACGAGAAATGAAGCGCGAGGCATCGTCCATGGGGTTCATACCCCACAATTCGACATCGACGAAACCGCCCTTGGCCACTCTACTGGCTTGATGGCCTGGCTGGCGATGCAGGAATTGGGAATTGGTTGAATTGGGGAATTGGGGAATTGGGGAATTGGGGAATTGGGGAATTGGGGAATTGGTTCAGTAAAAAATCACTTTCCCAAGTAACAAACCAACCAGTTTACCAAGAAACCAACTTAGCCCCGCTTGCTCAGCTCGTTGATCATCCAATTGAGCTGGACGCGTGCGTCGCTGATCACTCCCTGATAGGAAAGAAATTTGATGGTAGCGGTGGAGCGTTGGCCGATCATGCCTTCGCTCAGCGCTCCGCCTAGAATGATCACCTCGATGTCTCTGCCGGGAAGGTAGACCTTGAGATCATCCTGGAACTCCTTGGCCTTTCTCCGATCGAGGAGCTCGATGGCGTGATCTGGGGTTTTGAGGTCGAGCAATAGGAAACGCTTACTGAAGTCTTGCAACAGGAGCAAGGTAGGCGCTTCCGCCGCGTGGCCGTTGGTGTATTTATGCCCCGTGTACATATCGATCACCTGAGCGAGCTCTGGATTGGTTGAAACCATGGAAAAAGCATTGCCTAGCATCCAGAGGTTATTGGCCAGGATGGTGCGAATGGCGTGAGGCTCGGTCGAGGTATCCAGAATCAAATGCTCCAACTCCTTGAGAATGCGGAGGCGGTGGGTAGATTGCTGCGCCAATAAGGCCACATCCAACATCCCAAATTCGGAGAAGATGTCGGTGATGTCGGCGTCGGTTTCTTCTCGGGAGGCCTCCAGCTTTTGCATGACCGGCCAATAATCATTTTTCTCGAAAGCATCCAGCATCAAGGAGAAGACAGTCACTAGGCGAGTTTCGCTTTCGCCATAGAATTTCTTCAGCACCCGATCCATCACGACTTGGACTTGCGCCTGACGATAGGTAGGCACCCGATCCATGCTGCCATTGATGCGCCGACGGAGCCGAACCCGACTCGCGTCCAACTCCCGTTGATACACCTCCGTCAGGCTTTTTTCTAGCAAGGGAATCATTTTCCCCTCCAATTCGGTGAGCGTTTTGCTATTGTCAATGATGGACCCCCAATCAGCGGTCACATCCGCTTCCAGGGAATCTGCGACCACTTCTCCATACACCCGCTTGAGCAAGCGAGCGGGAATCTCATCTTTTTCATCCAACCCAAAGTAGCGGGGATTTCCGACGATTTTCCCTCCTACCCGAAACGCCAGACCGGACTGTTTGAGGGAATGCTTGCCATCGGCAATGGTGTACCGCAGGGTAGCCACTTCTCCACTCTTCAAAGGGATTTGATGTTCGTAGCCATCTCCGGGAATGTCCTCAATGTCTACCAATTCCCCGTTCACGTAGATGTAAAAATCAGGCATCCGGCCATATTCCAACACCAACAGACGCTTGAGACGGTCTGCGTTAGGAAAGGTAAAATTTTGATTGATGCCACTCAGCGTGATCTCCGTGCCTGATTCTCCGGCTTCGCCTTCGGTGATGGTGAGGGGCAGATCAATCTGCTCCAAGTCGTGCCGAGCTTTGATGAGGGCTTCTCGCCAGATCTTCAAATGGGTCTCCTGCCCCCGAGTGCGGGTGTGGAGATCCATCACGGAAGCGACCATCAGGCCCGCAAACTTGCCAATGCCTTTGCGCCCTTTCACCTGACGGTTTTTGAGGCGAGTGCGGTCCCCTTTGCGGGAAATCCGACTGCTGGCAATCTTGAGGTATTCGTTGCGCACTTCTTGTTCGGTCATCCCGGTTCCATCGTCTCGGATGGTGATCGGCTCGTCTGTCAAGGGACGAGGGAGGCTGACCCATACGTTTTCGGCATCGGCATCAAAGGCGTTGTCGATGAGCTCTTTGATGGCGAGCTCGGTGGAACGATAGTTCTCGCCCAAGAGGGACGCGAGTCGGGGATCAACCTTGAAGTTGGCGTGAGTATTCATAAGGATTCTGATCGGATGAAAGTCCGAGGATGATTGGCTGATACAATAGGAGGTAAGAACAAAGGTACATTCTGGAATGCAGACCCTGTCCACAGCAGTTGGTGGATTATCAACAGTCGGGATGTGGAAATGTGGAAAACAAAAAAAGGGGCCAAAAGGCCCCTTTGAAATATGATGAGGAAGGTTTGGATCAATCCTTGATGATATCTTCTACCTCCTGAAGCCTCACCTTATCGGCTGCTCCATCACAAATGATCTCTGCTTTGAACTCCTGGTAGATGGTCTGATTGTAGCGACTATCTACCGCATTGAACTTCAAGGTAGAAAGGACGGTTCCCAATTGGAACTCAACCGTAGAGGAGTTGGCGGCCAGTACGGAGTAGCGTACAACGTTTCCTTTGGGGTCCAGCGTCAGCGAGAAAGCAGCCTGACCGAGGCCACAAACGCCACCTGCACGCAATTTCTCCTTGATCAATTCTTTCATCTGCCCCTCTCCTTCTACATAGGTCCGAGCTTCGAACTTTGGGCCAGGACCATCCCAGAAGGTTCCAGAGTGATCGTTGGGGTCTTTTTCTTTGGTTGTTGGGGTGGTGGTAGCTGTGCCAGCGTCTTGAGTAGGAATGCTACGGTCTCCTTGCGGAACAGGCGCCTCAATCACCGATGGCTTAGGAGTTGGGGTTGGACGAGCAGGAATGTAATCAGAAACTTTCTGAGTCGGATCTACGATATCTGAATTGGAAAGATTCTTCCAAGAATCATCCTGATCGGCGGTTTTGAAGCCTTTGGCAGGGCGGATCGTCTTGCCTCCAGAAGGAGTGGCGCTTGCCACGTTGGTTCCTCCAGAGGGAGTTCCGTTGACAGTTTCCGGGCCAGAAGGTGTGCCATTGACCAATTCAGGTCCGGCTCCTCCACCTTCTCCTTCCAACTTCTGCAATTTGTAGCGAACCAATTGTAGCTCCGTACGGAGTTGATTGATGATCTGGATCAGTTTTACCTGCTCGCTGTCAGCCTCGGCAGTTACGTCCAGACTCGCAATCATGGCATCCAACTGGTCCTCTTCAGAAGCAATCAGGTCGCGGTTGGAAGGAGGACGAATGGTGCTGCGACCGAGGAGGTATCTTTCCTTGTCTTTCAGCAGCCGAAGTCTTTCCTGTTCCCGAAGCGCTTGTTCCAAAATAATTTCTTGCTCGCGGGTCTTTTGAATTTCTTCTTGACGCTCGATATCACGCTTCTGGAGTTCCAAGTCTGAGATAGAACGCTCGGCTTCTTCCTGGAGACGCTGAATCTCGTCCATCATTTGCTGGTATTGTTCTTCCTGCTTGCGGCGCTCTTCTTCGACCCTGATTCTTTCCTGTTCCAGGCTCGCCAATTCTTGATTCTCCCGCGCTTGCTCTGCTTCTTCCGCTTTCAAAGACATGTCTTCGTACATCCGGAATAGCTCTTCGTTGGCGCGAAGGTTCTCATCAGCGATTCGCTGAGCTTCGGCTTCTCTTTCTTGCTGGGCTTGCTCTTTCTCTTGAATGAGTTGTTCCATTTCTTGCATCTCCATTCGAATCTTGTCCTCTTCTGACATGCCCTCAGTATCAGAGTCTTCCCCAAACTCTCCGTCAGGTACTTCTTCGTCTAGAAACAAACCTCCGGCAACGCCATCATCTGCATCAGCATAGGCTTCTTCATTGTTCAGAGAGCGATCTCTTCCTTGCCCCTGTTGGTTGCGCCGTGCGTCTTCCCGACGGCGTTGTTGTTCTTTTCGCTTTGCGATGTATGCCTGACGGCGCTTTTCTTTGTCTGCGGCGGCTTTTTGGCGAGCGGCATCCTCTTTGGCCTGATTGGCGGCTTTTTCCCGTAATTGAGCCATCTGATCCTTCAAGTCTTGAATTTCTTGTATCTGTGCCGTGCGATTTGCTTCGGCTCGTTTGCGAGCGGCTTCTACTTCTTTGTCAGCAGAAGTAGGAGCACCTGGCTGGGGATAGCCAGAGGGGAGAACTACGGTTTCTTCGGGCTTCTCAGCTTGCGGACGAGGGGCAGGGGCACCAGGGGCGCTGGTACGTGGGGACGCTGGTTGGCTACGGGTAGGCTGAGCAACTGGCTGATCATTGGAAGCAGTCGGCTCACTGGTAGCCGGAGGGGTGGTAGCTGGCTCGGAAGTTGCCGGAGGGGTGGTAGCAGGAGGAGTGGTAGGTTGTCCGCTAGGAGCGGCTGCTACGCCGTCAGGATTGGCCAGCGGATTGTTGAAGATTTCTACCTCCGCGTATTTGTTGTTGCGACCTTCGCTACAATCTACATCTGGTTTGATCTCGAAATAGATCGACTTGGGGCCTTTGAAGTCCTTGGCATCCCACTTGACATTTTTGACAATGTCAGCAGCGGCCTGCTTGAAGCATTCGTTTTTGCCGGTGAGGGCGTTGACCTTTTTTACATATCCAGAAGGGTCAATGTTGACCTCCAGGTAAATTCGATCCGAACCGCAGCAAGCGGTTACTTCTTCTAATTCGGCATAGATGTAGCCCTTGACCGTATTTTTGTTGTTATCAAAAATGAAGGTCTTGGTGTTGGCAATCAACTTGGTTACATCCATCTCCTGCGCCTGAGCGGGCAAGCTAAGACCTGCTATCAGGACGAAGAGCCATAATCGGAGTTTCATAATATTGGTGGATTTGAGGAAGTTCGGTGAGACATCACACAAGTCTGCGAAAAGATAGACAAAATTGGTGAAAGGGAAAATTGGGCAATATTTGGTTCAGGGAGTTGAAGTAGTTGAAAACTGCTTCTTTTCCCACTAAGATGGCACGGGGGCTAGTTCTGGAGAAGACGCAACTTGCTCGTCTAAGCGTTGCTTGATGCGACGTCCCGTTTTGACATACGCTTCATTTTGGTACTGATAAACGGTGCGATCAGGTTCATCTGCGGCATACTCTTCTTCCACAAATTGAAGGATCTCGTAAATCTCATTCAGCGATTCGGAGGTAACCATGCGCATCCGCAGCGGCTTGAAGTTGGGAATCCCCTTGAAATACGCACTGTAATGACGACGCATTTCCCGGATGGTCAAGCCCTCTCCTTTCCAGGTTACGGACATTTCCAAATGCCGACGACATACCCGGACCTTTTCTTTCAAAGTAGGCAAGGGTAGCTTCTCTCCGGTTTCCAAATAGTGGCGGATTTGACGAAACACCCAAGGGTTGCCAATGGAAGCGCGACCAATCATGATGCCTTGTACCGGATAGGTATCTCGCATCAATTGGGCTTTTTCAGGAGAATCTACATCGCCATTTCCGAAAATAGGAATTTCAATGTCCGGGTGATCAGCGATTTTGCCAATCTCAGTCCAGTCCGCTTCCCCCTTATACATCTGGCTACGGGTTCGGCCATGTACTGTCAAAGCCTTGATGCCAGCATCTTGAAGACGGAGGGCAACCTCCTGAATCTTGATGGTGCTTTCGTCCCAACCAAGTCGAGTCTTTACGGTTACGGGCAGATGAGTAGATTCGACAATCTCTCGGGTCATGCGCTCCATCTTGGGAATGTCTCTCAGAATCCCTGCACCGGAACCTTTACAGGCCACCTTTTTCACCGGGCACCCATAATTGATGTCGAGAATTTCGGGTTCAGCGGTCTCAACCAAGCGGGCACATTGCCGCATGGATTCAATTTCGTTCCCAAAAATCTGGATACCTACCGGTCGCTCCTGATCGTAAATGTCCAGCTTTTCCAGACTCTTATCAGCGTGACGGATCAGCCCTTCAGAGCTGATGAATTCCGTGTAGACCAAGTCAGCCCCTAGTTCTTTGCACAAGGCGCGAAATGGGGGATCACTGACATCCTCCATAGGAGCCAGCAAGAGCGGGAACTCCCCGAGTTCAATATTTGAAATCCGTACCACAATCATGATTCATTTCAGCCTCACAAATCTACAAAAGTTTGCGCTTCTTCTTTATGAGAAAGAGGAAAACAAAGAGGGAATTCCATAAATTTGGTCGAAAAAAGCTTGAATAGATCCTCGCTAGCGGACTCGCTGCTAGGGGAATGGGGGGAAAATCCGTAAACTTGTGAGTCCCTCCTCTCCACCTAGCACTTCACTTTTCACCCTTGGCATTGCGCAATTCCCCCTCATTTTCCATTCGAGACCAACTCCGCGAAGAACCCATTCTGGTGTTGCTGCTGATGATGATTCTGTACATGATCAGCGGGGGAATTCTGGTGCCGGGCGTCTTGGCCATCCTGGAATTGGCCTTCGACTTGGGACCAGGGGATATGCAGGCCATCCTGGCCGGAAAGTTCGCCATTCACGAATCAAGCCGCAGCATCTTCCGATTGGCACAGATCAGCCATCAACTGCTGAGTTGGGGCTTTATGGCGGGAATCATGGCGGCCTTGTTGGGAAATGTCAAGGAACAGTTGGCATTGGAGTCACCTCGCCATCGTGCGCAGGTGCTGATTGCAGCCTTGCTCTTATTGGTCAGCATTCCTTTTGCCCAGTTCTTATATCTATCCCCAGAGCAGTTGCCCTTGCCAGAAAGTATGGCGGAATGGCGGGCAGATATGATCCAATTGGAAAAGACGAGCTTATTTGCCTTACAATCTCTGCTCAGTGAAAAGGGAGTGAGCTTGTTGATCCTGAACCTCTTGATCTTTGCGCTGGTACCAGCGGTTTGTGAAGAGTTCTTTTTCCGGGGGATTCTACAACGCCAATTATCGGAAATGATGGACATCCGCTGGGCCATTCTGCTCACAGGGCTTTTGTTCAGTCTGGTGCATTTTCAATTATCCGGTCTGATCTCGCGCCTGTGGTTAGGGACGCTGCTGGGCTGGTTGTTATGGCGATCGGGTAGCATTTGGCCAGGAATCGTGGCTCATTTTGTGTTCAATGCGAGTCTGGTGAGTTATGCCTGGTGGACAACTCAACAAGGAACATATCAACCTACCGAATTGGTCGTCGTGGCCTGGTACTGGGGCTTGCTTTCTCTTGCAGCGACCCTCGGCTTGATGTGGTGGTTTGCCAAACTCTCGCGCACCCTCCTTAATTCTCCTCCCCAATGAATCGAAATCTACTCCAAAGAATTCTGACTGCCCTGGTTGCGGTAGCCATCATCATCCCCTTGCTGCTTTGGGCTGAAATCGGCCTGTGGGTCTTCTGCCTGGTGGTGTCCGGGCTGGGGCTTTGGGAATTCTATCAATTGACGGGGGTATCGGACGCCAAATATCGCATTCCCGCAGTAGGCATGGCGATTGGTTTTGCTGGACTCCTGTTGACGGAAAGCCTCACTCAACAAGCGATGGCTACTTCCTGGTATCTGGCGTGTGGCTTGTTGTTTTTTCCCATCATGGCATTGATCGCACTTTTCAACTCAAAAGAAGGAGAGCCCGTGCCCAGGTTGGGAGCCACAGTATTGGGCATTTTTTATTGTTTCCTCCCTTTGTGGTTGCTTTATCGTTTGGCCTTCCCAGAAGTAGGGGGGGCGTATGACAACAGCTTGGCTCTGGGGATCCTAGTTCTGGTTTGGGTGCTAGATGTGATGGCCTATTTTGCTGGCAGGTTCTTGGGAAAGCATCCTCTCTTTCCCCGCATCAGTCCCAAAAAGACCTGGGAAGGGGCCATCGGAGGAGCGGTATGTTCTCTGGGGGCTGGCTGGTTGATGGAGCAATATCTGCCAGAAGGACCGCACCATTGGATGGTGATAGCCGCCATCATCGTGGTGATCAGTCAACTCGGAGATCTGGTGGAATCCATGATGAAACGCAGCCTCGATCTCAAAGACTCTGGGACCATTCTCCCAGGGCACGGAGGCATATTGGACCGATTTGACGGCTTTTACCTCGCCATGCCTTTCATATTTTTGTATTTTTCCTTCCTCTGATTTGGGAAATTTGCAATAAAGGCAGGCTTCTGTTTCCATGTTTAGTTAGTTGATTTTCAGGGTTTGAAAACTCACATCCCTTTCTCACCTTTGCCGTACACATAAGCCCAACAACAGGAAACCACTTTCAAAAAATTACTTGCATTATGGCAGAAGTAAAGGCTAATCCTACAGTAGCTGAAAAGCCATCTCCTTACGCCTCACTCATGGCTCGCTTCTCTGAAGCTGCGGATCTCATCAACCTCGATCAACGTTTTCGTGATGTCATCAGCGCTCCGGAACGAGTCATCAATGTCAACCTTCCCGTCAAACTTGATGATGGAACAACCCGGGTATTTGAAGGCTTTCGGGTGATTCATTCTACGGTGATGGGACCTTCCAAAGGAGGGATTCGTTTTGCCCCTTTTGTAGATTTGGATGAGGTAAAGGCCCTTGCTGGCTGGATGACTTTCAAATGTGCGCTGGTAGGCCTTCCTTACGGAGGAGCCAAAGGGGGAATTACCCTGAATCCAAAGATTCGTACCATTGATGAATTGGAGCGCATCACGCGTGCCTACACCCGTTCTCTCAAGGACGTATTTGGAGAAGATTCTGATATTCCGGCTCCGGATATGGGAACCAGTGGCCGCGAAATGGCCTGGATTTTCCACGAGTATTCCCGCACCTATGGCTACACACCTGGGGTCGTAACTGGTAAGCCTCTCCATTTGGGTGGCTCCAAGGGCCGGGTAGAAGCGACCGGATGGGGAACCATGCTCTCGACGATGCTCGGGATAGAAAAAATGAACCTCCAACCAGAAGATTGCCGGGTAGCCATTCAAGGTTTCGGTAATGTGGGCAGTTGGGCGGCTACTTTCCTGCGTCGCGAAGGGCTGAAAATCGTCGCCATCAGTGATCATACGGGCGGCTACTACCGCGAAGATGGCATCGAGGTCAAAGACGCGGTGAAGTATGTGGCAGAACATGGCACCCTCGCAGGGTTCGCCGGCGCTCAAAAGATCACCAACGCCGAGTTGTTGGCCTTGGGCGTGGAAGTGCTCATCCCAGCGGCTTTGGAAAACGTCATCACCAAAGCAAATGCCGAGGAAATTCAGGCAAAGTTGATCGTAGAAGGTGCCAATGGCCCTGTCTCTGCGGATGCTGACCAGATCCTCGATGACAAAGGCATTCTCATCGTTCCCGATATCCTTGCCAATGCTGGTGGGGTAACGGTATCCTACTTTGAATGGGTGCAGAACCGCCGGGGACACTATTACTCCGTAGAAGAAATTCGCGACAAAACCCGTCCCATCCTGACCGATGCTTTCGAGCGGGTGTGGGAATCTCACGAAAGACACAAATGCTCCATGCGGATCGCTGCCTATATCGAGGCGATTGACCGCCTGGCCATTGGTATCAACTCAGAAGGAAACTTCTAATTCAGGACTCTACTTGCAACTCATCTACATGTGGAATGGGAGCTACCGTCGGTGGCTCCCGTTTTTGATTAGTTGGGGATTGGTTGGTTGGTTGGTTGGTTGGTTAGGATTCAAGCAAAAGTCTGACAGCCAAAGCGATCTGTCGTCTGTCTTCTCTCTATTCAGGATTCAAAAAACTTCTGACAACAAAGTGATCTGACAGGGTGTACGTCAGATATCCCAACTCCTTTGGTTAAGTGATACTCAAAAAATAACTTGGATCATTTCGCTTGTTCTTCCGTCCCAGTTCTTCGTCAAAAAAAGCCTCATTTAGCCCGCTAAACTCGGTTTTTCTTCCTTGACCTGAAACGAAATAACGGCGCGAAAAAGGGAAGTTATTTTTCAGGTCTCACTAAGTCAGTTGGAGATGGCAGTCGCGATGCGCCTACTGATGAAAAGCATCTAGCGCCTTTGCTACCGAGGGGAGCATC
>JBCCCJ010000018.1:0-13788 GCA_039033615.1 Bacteroidota bacterium | reverse complement strand
GAGCAAAAAGCCGCCGAAGTCCCAGCCCGACTCACTTTTCCGCCCCTAACTCGGACGCAGTTTATTCCGAAGAAATCGGAATGGCCAACCCGCCGTACTGGTGAATGCTCTGCATCGAAAATGGCGATTCGGACTTTTGTCCAATAGGGTGGCCGCAGGCAAGCGTGAGGGGGAGGAGGCTTGTTTGAGCTCATGTTGGGTGGTGAGGTTGCTGGTGGGGCATAGCGAGGCCGGATCACCCGACCCCTGCTCGCTCTGTTGAGCGCGCAGGGGGCACGCCCACTCCCCTTCCTTATTCACGACTCGGTTTCTCAGGTTCATTCCGCGCTGCCTCGCGTTCACGCTTTTTGTGCCAACGCTCACCATGCAATTGGGGTACACTTCACCAAAACAACCCGATCCCAATTGCTATGAAGACATCAAAAACAACTTTCGAACATTCTTTCGTCCGGGCGGCGCTGGCATTGGTGCTGAGTCTGGGGCTGATCACCTTGATCTCCACGCCAGCCGCTGCGCAAAAGCTGAAATTTGGCCCTCGTGTGGGCTTGGCTTCTTCTGGCATTTCGGCCAGCAGCCTCAATATCCAAAATGGCGATGATCTCGATGCCCTGAAACTCGACTTACAGGAAAGTAGCTCTGAATTACAGATGGGGGTCTTTGCCCGCGTTCAGTTCCTGGGGCTCTACCTGCAGCCAGAGGTGTTGTTGACCACGGCTTCTACTTCGTTTGCCTATGAGGACCTGATCACGGGAGCCACCGATCAACTGACCGAACGCTATGTGAACGTCGAAGTGCCCATCATGGCGGGCCTGAAACTGGGGCCACTCCGGGTGCAAGGCGGTCCGGTCTATCGGATGAATCTGCTCAGCCGTTCGGATTTGAGAGACATTGATGGCCTGAATCGCTCCTTCAAGGAAGCTAGTGTAGGCTTACAAGCGGGCGTAGGACTGGACTTGGGGAAAAAGATCGTGGTCGATCTGAAGTACGAAAGCGACATCAGTGCGGCTCGCGACGAATTGACCATCTTTGGCAATACCCATCAGGTAGCCCAACATGGAGGACGCTTGATTGGCAGTGTGGGCTTCTCGTTTTAGGAGAGGACAGAGGTCAGAACACTTCGCTGTCAGAAGTCAGAATCCAAAAAACTTCAGCCCCAGCTACGATTGGTAGCTGGGGCTGTTTCTGTCAAGCGGGATCGCTTTCGGTCCCGCTTCTCGGTTCACGTTTCCCGCTTCTACTTCTTGACTTTCATGTCGAGGGAGAGGTCTTTGGCGGATTGGAGCATCATCATTTGCATCCAGGTTTGGGCGCTGCTGGCGGTCCCGCTGCCACCGTCTCCCATCACGACGGAGGGGACGAATGGCTGCTGACTTTTGGAGAAGGCGTCGGCCCAGTTCTTTTGAACGAGGACGTAGGCTTCGAGCTTTTGCTCCAGGGAGCCGTTGGCTTGAGCAGCGAGGCGTTTCCGGGCGGCATCTCCTTCTCCGATCAGGATTTGCTCGGATTTATAGAACTCGGCCGATTCGGCGGCCAGACGAGCGACGTCCCGCTTTTTCTCGGCCTGGGTTACCTCGGTTACTTTTTGGACTTCCATCTCCGCCCGGGCGATGGCCGCTTTGGCTTTTCCTTCGGCTTCGGCCTTGATGGCCTGCTGCTCGGCTTCACGAGCTTCCGCGATCGAGGTCTGTACCCGCATGATGGCATTTTGCTGTTCGGCAATCTGCTTTTCAATGGTTTCGTCGTACTTGATTTGGTTGAGCGAAAGGTTGTAGATGTTGATCCCGAACCGCTCCAGGGGAGATTGGTCCTGGCGCAGGATCATCCCCGCCTCATCGGTTACGAGTTCAGTGATCGCAACGGTTTTTTCCTTGCCGGAGAGGGGATCAATGTCTTTGCGCTCAATCACCCGGGTTTTGTACACCCCTACTTTGGCCTGATCCTCGATGTAGGAAAGCAGGGCATTTCTTTTTTCGGCAGAAGATTCCTTGGAAGACATCAGGGGCCCAGTCATGTACACGGCTTTTTCGATCACCGTCCGGACCAATTCCTGGTCAACGGCCTCTTGAGAACCGTATTTGAAGTGGAGTTCCCGCATGCTTTCCATATCTCGGGGAAATTCGTAGCGGAAGGAACCAGAAATTCGCGCTTTCCCTCCGTCGTTGAAACGAATGGAGATGCTTTCATCATAGCGGGTTCCTTTGTCCGTAGCGGAGGAAAAAGAGTACTCACTTTCTTTTTTGTAATAGGTCACCTTGCCCAAGCCTTGATATTTCAGGCCTTGCTCAAAGTGTACGGTCAATTCTCCACTGACGGGAGCCTGGATGACGCAAATTTGGCCAGCATCTACATTTTCAAATAGACTGCCAGAGAGAGCGATCAAGGCACCTGCCACCAAAACCACAAGGCCGGTGAGAATTTTACTTCGGGTTGACATATGAATGAGTGGTTAGTTGAGAAAAAAGGGAAGGGTCGATCCCTGCGAACAGAGACGTAATCCCGGTAAAGATTCCATCTATTCGCAGATGTTGAAATCAAAATACGTACTTTTGATTATATGTCGGAACTCTCTCCCCAAAGTCGCTGGATGAATGGCCTGTACGGGCTGATACTAGGGTTGATCCTGTTGGGAGGCGTTTTCGGTAGCGGCAACTTCCTATTGCCCTCTGCTGCGTTGTGGGCGCTTTCGGCCATTGGCTGTGCGATGGGCCTTGCGGTCATCCTCCGCAAAATGGATGTTCCTGGTGCCTTGGTGGGAGGGGTGGTTGCGTGGAGCATCTTTTTGGGGGGAGGTTGGCCGCTGCTGGGCTTACTGCTGCTATTCTTTGCGTTGGGAGTCCAAGCCAGTCGATTCAAGTGGCAGCAAAAAGAAACCTTGGGTCTGGATCAGGAAAAAGGCGGCATCCGTTCGGTGCGCCATGCGATTGCCAATGGAGGGATTGCCTCTTTGTTGGCGACGCTTGCCTGGCTCTTTCCGCAATGGGAAACGCCCCTGATCCTGGGGGCCGTGGCTTCTCTGGCCTCTGCCACAGGGGACACCTTGAGTTCTGAGCTCGGCAATGTCATGGGCAAACGCTATTGGGATATCCGGAGCTTTCGATCTGGAAAACGCGGTTTGGATGGAGTGATCAGCCTGGAAGGCAGCCTCGCGGGCATCGCGGGTAGCCTTGTGATTGCCTTGGCGTGGGGGTATACTTCCGGCAGTCTTGGGGCAGCATTTTTGGTCCTGATCGCTGGGATTCTGGGCAATCTGAGTGATTCCTTCCTTGGCGCATATCCCCAACGCGCTGGTCGCCTCAACAATGATCAGGTGAATGCCCTGAGTACCTTACTTGCAGGAATGATTGGCATGCTGCTTTCCTGATTTCGGACCAATTTTCTTCCTTTGTCTCTTAAAACTCGCCTTTCTCTATGAAAGCTCTGATTGGTTCTCTCTGCATGTTGTCTCTCTGGCTTGGAATGCCAAGCATATTGGCTCAGTCCTTTCCCCTTCGTCAACCTGTACCGATCATCCCAGAACCCAAGCAGGTAAAACGGGAAGATCAGTCCTTCCAAGCCTCTACCATTCTGCTTTCGGTGCCAGAGAAAGAAGGTCTGATTCGCCAGCAGTTGGAACAAGCCTTTTCCGCTTCCTTTTCAGAGGTACGGATGGCTCCTACTTCAGCCAAAGCCAATGTCCGCCTGGGGATTGTGGACCAAACGCCTGGGGTTCAAGCCCACTTTCAGGAAATAGGACGCTTGCCGTCGCACAAACAAGGCTATGTGCTCCACATTGAACCGGAATACATCTGGATCATGGGGGGAAGTGAACAAGGACTCTTCTATGGAGTGCAAAGTCTGCGTCAATTGTTGCGGGCCGGGAAACTCCCCTGCCTGCGCATCAACGATTGGCCATCCTTGCCCTACCGAGGCAATATGGACGACATCAGCCGAGGTCCTATCCCGACGATGGAATTTATGAAGGCCCAGATTCGCCGCTACTCAGAACTCAAGCTCAACCTGATGTCCTGCTACGTGGAACATGTCGTTCGCACCGACGAGCACCCCAGTTTGGCTCCAGCCGAGGGAATCAGCCTGGCGGAATGGCAGGAATTGTCGGAATACGCGCGTCCCTATCACGTCCAACTTGTCGGCAGCTTTCAGTCGCTGGGGCATTTTCGTAACATCCTCCAGCACCCCTCCTATCAAGCCCTGGGAGTTACAGATCGCATGCTAGAGCCCGGAGCTCCGGCGGCCCTGGCGTTTCTGAAGGAGATCTACGCTGATATGGCTCCGGCCTTCAGTTCCGATTTATTCAACCTCAACGGGGACGAAGCCTGGGATTTGAGCCGAGGAAAGCTGAAACCATTGGCGGATAGCATGGGGGTAGCGGGTGTATATGCTCAACATATGTTGCCGCTGATTCAAGCGGTTTCAGATCTGGGTAAGCGTCCCACGATTTGGGCAGACATCGTCCTTGCGCATCCAGAATTGCTGGAACAGTTGCCCAAGGAGACCATTTTGTTGACCTGGGAGTATGGAGCGAAGAATTCGTTTGCCGAACTGATTGATCCCATCAAAGCTGCGGGCTTCTCCTTCATGGTATGTCCGGGCGTTCTTAACTCCAACCGGCTCACCCCCGAATTGGAAATGGCCACCGTCAACATTCAGAACTTTGTCAATGAAGGCTACGAAAAAGGCGCTATGGGCATGTTCAACACGGTTTGGGATGATGGGGGCCGCCATTTTTTCAGCCGAGATTGGTATGGGGTTGCCTATGCGGCAGATCAAGCCTGGCATCCCAACCGACTGCCGATTGAACCATATGATCAGCGCTTCGACCGGGCGATCTATGGAGACCAAAGCGAGAGTTTTTCTGCCCTCATTCACCGCATCAACGATCTGGCCGACCTGGCTCCTACTCAGGAATTGAATGATCAGATTCTGGAAAGTCAGTTGCTGCCCCCCCGGGACAGTCGCAATAGTTTGAATCTCCAGGACTGGGAGACGGTGCAGGTCATCTGTGAGGAGGCTCAAGACTTGCTCAAGCAGATGCCCCCCACCGCCTACCAGGAAGACCTCGCCTATTGGCAGTACACCATAGACCTGTACGCCTATCTGGCCGAAGCTAGATTTGGGTTGATCCGAGCGGCAAATGCCTATCGCAACGCCTGCCTGCAACAAGCAGACACCCGCGAAACGGCAAGGAGAGAAGTTCAGGTCGCCTTGGGAGAAGTCATGGAACTGAACCAACTGCTCCGCAACATCCGAAGTGATTTTCTGCGATTATGGTTACAAGAAAACCGATCCTACTGGCTGGATCATGCGTTGGGCCTGTTTGATGAGCAATTGGCTGATTTTGCCGAAGCCGAAGAACTGCTGCAAGCGGCTATTCAAGATCTCGATCGGGGCCTATACCTTCCTCCCCCGTCTGAGGTACGATTGGCGATCTCCGAGCAAAAAGGCCAATATTTCCGCTATTGGTTGACGCTGGGCAGCTTTCCGATTGAGCAATTGGAGGGGCGCAAACCTGATTTCCTGACTGCTGCAGGAGGAGAAGCACACGTCCGTCCTATTCCCGGGGAAACTGTAGCTGGACCAGATGGGCTTTCATTGATGTGGGACAAAACCTATTCTGAACAAATGGCGGTAGTGGACCTGCTGCCCCGCTATGCCCGAAATACGGAGGCGACCATGTATGCCTATTGCCGCATCCACAGCGACCGGGAGCAATTGGTGAAGGCCAGCTTTGGGAGCAATGACGGCATGGCCATTTTTTGCAATGGAGAAGTCGTTTTTGAGACATACGCCAAGCGGAGTCTCATTCCAGACGAGGACGAGGTCATGCTCCCCTTGAAAGCGGGGAACAATCATCTTTTGTTGAAAGTCGATCAGTGGAAGGGCGATTGGGGCTTCAGCTTTCGGCTCCCTGAGGTCAGTGTTCGAAATCACAAGCAAACATATCAAATCGTGGAGTGAACCTGCCACTCCACGATTTGTATAGTTGGAGGTCAGTAGCGGCCAGTTTGTATGTTATCTGTTCTGATTATTCCGCCTTCTCTATCCCGATCCCCAGTTCCTTGAGAGAATCTACCGGGACGGAAGCAGGGGCATCCATCATGATGTCGCGCCCCCCGGCGGTTTTGGGGAAGGCGATGACGTCGCGAATGCTGCTTTCGTTAGCCAGGAGCATGGCGAAACGATCCAAGCCAAACGCACAGCCACCATGGGGAGGCGCACCGTATTCGAAGGCTTTGAGCATGAAGCCGAACTTGGCTTCTTTTTCCTCTTCGCTTAGCCCCAGAATGTCGAAAATTTTGTCCTGCACATCCTTTTGGTGAACCCTGATGGAGCCACTGACGATCTCGTTGCCGTTGATCACCATGTCGTAGCTTTGGGCCACTACCCGACCTGGATCGCTGTAGAGGTATTCCAGGTCTTCCTTTCGGGGCATACAGAAGGGGTGGTGGGCAAAAGTCAGCTCTCCGGTTTCTTCGTCCTCCTCAAACAGGGGGAAGTCCACCACCCAGAATACGGACCAGCTATTTTCGGGGATCCAGTTTTCCTGATCGGCCAAATGAAGACGCAAGTCGCCGAGTACTTTGCGGGCTTTGCCTTTCATCTTATCTGCGACAATCAGCAGGAGATCTCCTTTCTCCGCTCCTACGGCTTCGGCAACGGATTGCCACTTTTCAGCAGAGAAGAATTTATCAACGGAAGATTTGACGCTACCGTCTTCGTTGAATTTAACGTAGATCAGACCTCCAGCCCCACGGTGAGGTTCTCGGACGAAGTTGGTGAGTTTGTCGAGTTGCTTGCGACTGTAGCCAGCACAGCCTTTGGCGACGAGTCCCCCAATCAGCCCATCTGATTCAATCAATTGATTGAATACCCCAAATTCTGTCCCTCCAACGTGCGCATTCAGCGTATGGATGGGACAATCAAAGCGAAGGTCCGGCTTATCGGTACCATACTTTTCCATGGCCTCTTTGTGAGGAAGGTGTAGGAACTGAGGCAACTCTACCCCGAGCACTTCTTTGAAAATGTGCTTGGTCATGCCTTCGAAGGTATTCAGCACGTCCGCTTGCTCCACAAAGGACATTTCACAGTCGATTTGGCTGAATTCCGGCTGGCGATCCCCCCGGAAGTCTTCGTCCCGAAAGCATTTCACCACCTGATAGTAGCGATCTACGCCCGCCACCATCAGCAATTGCTTCAGGATTTGAGGCGATTGAGGCAGGGCGTAGAAATAGCCCGGCTGCAGGCGAGAAGGCACCAGAAAATCACGGGCTCCCTCCGGCGTAGATTTGATCAGGAAGGGCGTTTCCACTTCCATGAATTGATTCGAGCCCAAATATTCACGAGTGGCCTGGATGATCTTGGAACGAATCATCAGGTTGTGCATCATCTTGGGACGGCGGATGTCCAAGTAGCGATACTGCATCCGAATGTCTTCCAATCCATCGGTTTCATCTTCGATCAAGAAGGGGGGCAACAAGGCGGAGTTTAGGACTTCCAATTGCGTAGGGACAATTTCCACCTCCCCAGTCGGCAATTTGGGGTTTTTGCTTTCCCGCTCTGCTACGGTACCCGTAACTGCAATCACGAATTCCCGACCGAGTTTACGGGCTTGCTGGTACAAGTCCGGCATCGTATCTGATTTGAGGGAGACCTGGGTGATGCCATACCGATCTCGCATATCTACAAATAAGATGTAGCCAAGATCTCGGGAACGTTGCACCCATCCACAGAGGGTAACCGTTTGTCCGACATGAGCGAGGCGCAATTCGCCGCAGGTATGGGTTCTCAATGCAGTTTTCATAAGGATACTGGTTTGCAAGCCTGTACAAGAAAGCGGGGCGAAATTAGCACATATTCAAAGGGGAAAGAATTTTTTTTCGAAAAAGAGCTTCCCCTCACAATTGATCCTCCCACCTTCAAAACAGACTTCGGACCCATTGTCTAAAACCAGAGAGACATCAAGAGGCCAAACTAGGATCAGACAAATAATTGCGATTTCAATGAATGGGCTTATTTCGGTTCAGATTTGGATTTTCCCCTTCCAGATTGACTTTTTCCCGATTCAGATGCTGATTTTCCTAGCGATAGTTTTGTTTACCTAATTGGTCATAATAGGTGAACAAAATCTTCAAACAAACATAGATAATTCCCTATCCTATATATATGAAAAAATCTATATTGTTGGCTTTTTTGTTCGTACAAGGGGATTTTTCAGCTTTTTGGCGTCATTTTCCTTAAAATGAAAACTGTTTAAGCATATTTAAAATATGTTAAACAAAAATTTGGAATTTAACTTCGCCTAAGGTATGTTTGCATTATAAGTTTCAGAAAATACCATAAGTTATGACAGCTACAGAATTCAATTCAGCTGTGGTCGACCTGCACCAATCTCTTAGACCGATTGCGTTCAAATTGACCAGGAACACAGAAGAAGCAAACGACTTGATTCAGGAAACCATGGTGAAAGCCATCGCTAATCGGGAGAAGTTTGCGGATGGTACCAACCTCAAAGCGTGGTTGTACACCATCTTGAAAAACACATTTATCACCAACTACCACCGCTTGGTGAAGCGGAAAACTTTCATCGACACTACTGACAATTTGCACTTCCTGAATTCTTCTACTCACGTAACGGAGAATGGAGCAGGGACCAAGTTGGCAATGGATGAAATTCAGCAGGCCATCGGCCACTTGAACTACGAGTACAAGACTCCTTTCATGATGTATTACAAAGGGTATAAGTACTTCGAAATTGCGGAGATCCTCGACATTCCCATCGGTACGGTAAAGAACCGGATTCACATTGCCCGCAAAGAATTGAAGCACGAGTTGAAGAGCTACGCAAAGAATCGCAAGTAGCAAACAGCTCTTATTCAACAGGATAAGCACATTGTTCAGAGTTTTCTGTATCCATTTGAACAATTTTTCATTTCTGCTGGTTATGTTAGACAAGTTGTCTAACCTTTGCGGGAATGAATACCTCCGAAACTTTGTATTTGTCTGATACGATAATCATAGACCAGTCTGGGGTTTGACCCGGCTGGTTTTTTTTGTTGGCCCCGCTCCCAATTAATTGAAGCTCATGGACCTCTACCAATCCACCTGCATGGAGTGCAGCAAGTTGATCACCAAAAATTATAGCACTTCTTTCACGTTGGGGATTCGCACCTTACACAAGCGGTTTCACTTACCGATTTATGCCATCTATGGCTTCGTTCGCTATGCGGATGAAATTGTGGATACCTTTCACGAGCATGACAAAAAGCTTTTGCTAGAGCGGTTTTGGGCGGATACCGATGAGGCGTTGAAGCGACGCATCAGCCTCAATCCGGTCCTGCACGCTTTTCAGGCCGTGGTTCATCAGTACAACATCGAGTATGAACTGATCGCTGCCTTTTTGAAGAGTATGGAGATGGACCTCTATCACCAAGACTACTCTCAGAATATGTACGAGACATACATCTACGGTTCTGCGGAAGTGGTCGGTTTGATGTGTCTGCGTGTCTTTTGCGAGGGGGATGATGCTTGGTACCAACGCCTCAAGGAACCTGCCAGGAGTCTGGGAAAAGCCTTTCAAAAGGTCAACTTCCTGCGCGATATGAAAAGTGATTTTCAAGAAAGGGGCCGGGTTTATTTCCCGGGGGTAAATTTCACCCAATTCAATCTAATGGATAAGCAGGCCATCGAGGCGGATATTCAGCGAGATTTTGACCACGCCTACACCGGGATCGTAGGACTTCCCAAAGGGGCCAGATCTGGGGTATTGCTCGCTTACCGCTATTACCTGCGCTTGTTTCACAAGATTACCAAGATGCCTCCGGCAAAAATTCTTCAGGAGCGCATTCGCATTCCCGACAATCAAAAACTCGCCATCTTGGTGGGGACGTACTTTCAGCAACAACTCAAAGTCGGTTAGGATATGCCCAAATCGGTAGCGAAGATTCGGGACTGGTATCAGGAAGCGGTCAAAGATGGGGAAGAAGCCGAGGATTTGTTTCGCCATCTAAGGTCGTATGAAGGGCCTGATGGGGTATTGGTGGCGTACAAAGCTTCTGCCAGAGCCTTCCTGGCGCAGCATACCTGGAATCCGCTTCAAAAGTTGAAACTGTTGAGAGAGTCAATGAAAATCTTTCGGCAGGCCGTCCTCTTGGCACCGAAAAATATCGAGATTCGCTTTCTGCGATTGGCCATCCAGCATTATATTCCAGAGATCCTGTCCGAATCAGAAGAAATTCCCGAAGATCTAGATTTGGTGGTAGCGGGCTTGCCTGCCTATCCCGATTTTCAGTTGACAGAGGCTCAAGCGATTTCCATGTTTCGCTTTTTGGCAGATTCCAAGCGGGTGCCATCCTCCCGCATCCAAGCCTTGGCAGAACAGTTGGGCCTGGCTCCTGCCGACTTATGAGCCCATTTTCCTCAACCTTTTCTCTCCCTTTCAGTTTGCAACAGGACTACTCATCTTCCGCCCCGCTGATCGTATCATTCAGAGAATTTCATGAACGCCACTTCTTCGCCCAAAATCCGTGATATTTCCCAAAAGGGGGTTTTGATCGGTCTGACCATCATTGTTCTTTGGTCCATCTGCCTGGCTTTCAACTTGACTATGGAAGTCAATTATGCCTCTCCCCTCCCCTACCTGATGATTCTGGTTCAGATGCACCTGTTCACGGGACTCTTCATCACGGCCCACGACGCCATGCATGGTGCGGTGAGTCCCAAGCAGCCCAAGCTGAATCATTTCATCGGAAAATTGGCCGCTACTCTCTTCCTCTTCAATTCCTACAAGACGTTGCGGCCCAAGCATTATGAGCACCATCGTTTTGCAGGAACGGATCAGGACCCTGATTTTCACCGGGGCAATGAAAACTTCTTCATCTGGTACTTTCAATTTCTCAAGCAATACCTGAGCATCTGGCAGTTCCTGGCAGCTGCCATCACCTTCAACGTAGGCAAACTCTTCCTTCCTCAGGAGAATTGGATCCTTTTCTGGATCATTCCCTCCATCCTCAGCACTTTTCAGCTCTTCTACTTTGGCACCTATGTCCCTCACATGGGAGAACAGGACAACCCGCATCACGCGACCAGCCAGCGAAAAAACCACGTCTGGGCGTTTCTGAGTTGCTATTTCTTCGGCTATCATTATGAGCACCATGACTCTCCAGTGACTCCCTGGTGGCTCTTGTGGAAGGTAAAAGAGGCCAATACCGAAAGAATCTGAGGCAAAGTTCTGCTTTGGAATTACCCAGACCGATGGGCAATCAATAGAGGCCGAAGCGTAAGATGGGGGGAGGCATTGCGCGGCGTGAAGGATCGGAGGCATTGTTTGAGTCCTGATTGGAGCGTTAGCGGAAATCAGGACGAGGCCGGAGAGCCTGACGGCGCGGAGGGGCTTGCCCCGGAGCGGCGACACGCCCAACTTTCGAAAGACCTCCTACGTTCATGGGATATGATCTTCTTTGCCCCTGTTTCCATGAAATCCCACCTTCTGCTGTGCCTGCTCGCGCTATGCCTGAGCGGGCATTTCCTTGCTGCACAGGCCATCCAAGGACAATTGCTAGATGCCGAGAGTGGTGAACCGGTTCCTTATGCCAGTGTCCAATTGAGTGAACCTGCCTTGGGCACGCTGAGCAATTCGCTGGGATATTTTTCCCTGCAAGTGCCTGATTCCCTGGGAATAGAGAAGGTGCTGATGCAGATCAACAGTTTTGGATATGCGCCCCTTCAACTGGCGGTGGAACTCCCGACTGCTGCCTTGGAGATTCAGCTACCGCCCCAGGCATTTACCCTGGATGCGGTGGTGATTTATTCCGTGGAAATGAGCCCGGAAGAGATGGTTCGACAGGCGCTGAAGCACCGCAAAGACAATTATCCGACCGAATCGTATGGCTTGCGCACCTTTTATCGGCACTATTGCCAGGAACAAGGGGTGGCAGGGCGGCTAATCGAAGCAGCGATTGATCTGTATGATGAGGATGGATATGATGGATGGCAGAAAAAGCCGGAGAAGAAATGGGGTGTCAACCTTCGGCAATTGAGGCGCAGTCTGGATTTCACCAAGATTTCTCCCTACCGACATCTGCCGATTGCCTTGTTCAACACCCTAGAACATGATCTGATGAGCTATCGCAATCCGGTTCTGCACGAGATGCACCGGGAAAAATTGACCTACCAATTTCAGGACACCACCTATCACAACGGGACGGTCATCTATGTGGTACGGGCTGCGGGTCGCTTGCCTCGCTTTGAATACAGTTGCGATCTTTACATTTCCACCGATGATTTTGCCATCCTCAAAATCGAGGAACAACGCATCTTGGGCTATCGGAGCAGTCGTAGGGTACTGACCTATGTGGAGCATTTCACAACCAGCTACCAGCAGTTTCAGGGCAAATACTACCTCCAACATCTCCTGAACGAAGGTCATCGCAATACTCAATTTTTGGACTCTTTGGGTCAAATCAGCCGAAGGGATGACCATTATCATCATGTAGAGTTGATGGTGAATCAGGTAGTGCCTGATGCCACGCCTTTTTATGGGGGAGAGCCAACCGCCGAGCAAATGGCGCAAACTAGCTACGATCCTGCTTTTTGGCGACGATATACGGTCCTGCAAGCGACTCCACTGGAGCAAGATATTGAGGCAGATTTGGCGGCACGGGTGTCGTTGGAGGAGCAGTTTGCCAACTACAACCAGCCGGATCGGATTCTCGCCATCCAGGAACAATTGACGGAGGATCGACTAGAGCGCTACCTGAACAGCTATCGGGGGCAGGCGGTGTTGTTGTGCTTCTGGGACAAAGGCTATGTGCCGGGGGTGCAGGAACTCTTATTTGCCCGCAAATTGGCCAAAACCCTGGAGGGAAAATCCTTGCAGGGAGGCCTGATTTTTCTGGCTTGCGAAGCCTCTGAGCAGAAATGGCAGCAGACCCTCGACCGAAAACAAATGCGCTATTTGGGGCAACATCTCCGGCTGGCGCGCGGCTTAGATTCTCCCATCGCCCAACGCTTTGGAGCGACCGATTCCCCTTACTTTGTGCTACTCAGTCCGAATCGAGAGGTCATCCTACAAGGCTCCAAACTCCCGAAACGCTCCGAGATAGAGACGCTGGTAGAAAAGTTGGCGGAATGATCAGGGGTCAGATAATCATCGCTCCAACCACCTTCCCTCGGCAAATCCTGTTCATCCTGTATAGCTTTCTACGCTCCCAGAATAAGTTGACGCTGTGGCGAGGATTTCCGTACATTCGAGCTAGACTACTCGCCTCATGATCTACCAACCAGACATCGAACAAATACCGCTGGAGCAGCTCCGCACGCTGCAAAGCAAGCGCCTCCACCACCTCCTCCAACGCCTGAATCTGGTTCCCATGTATCGGGATCGTTTCCAGGAAAAAGGCATCGATCCTGCTCAGATTCGCAACATCGAACAGCTCTCTGAGCTACCCTTCACCTACACAGAAGATCTTCGGACCCACTCTCCTTTCGGGATGTTTGCCAGTCCGATGGAAGAAGTGCGTCGCATTCATGCTTCTAGCGGGACCACGGGCAAGCCTACGGTAGTCGGTTACACAAAAGCGGACTTGGAGATTTTTGACGAAGTGGTGGCTCGTTCGCTGGTGGCGGCGGGGGCTCGTCCCGGCATGAAGCTCCACAACGCCTATGGCTATGGCCTCATGCCCGTAGTCGAAGCGGCCCATGAATTGTTGGTGGAAAGGAATTCTGGAAACGGATTTGGGGAAGTGTATCGGGAAGCCGTATCCACATCCGGGCTTAAATTCCAGGATCCTGATG